>RFZW01000021.1 GCA_009920495.1 Chitinophagia bacterium | reverse complement strand
TAAGGTATTGCAAGATTATTGCAAAAATTGTAGGTAGATAATCGCAGCTAAAATTCCCCCAATAATGGGTCCAAATACCGGAACCGCAGCATATCCCCAATCACTACTGCCTTTCCCCTTCATTGGGAGGATAAAATGCATAATTCTAGGCCCTAAATCCCTTGCTGGATTAATGGCCCAACCTGTGGGCCCACCCAATCCAAAGCCAATTCCTCCCACTAATAGGGCTACTGGCAAAGCTGATAATGAACCCAAATCAGATCCAGCTGGTTTTAGGAAAAAGATCCCTATTAAAAATAACATGGTTGCCAAGGTTTCCGTGATGAAGTTTTGGGGCAAATTACGAATCGAAGGACCAGTACTAAAAACCGCTAGTTGCGCAGTTGCATCATTACAATCATTGAAATGGTCCTTATATACCATCCAAACTAGGAATGCGCCGAACATGGCCCCCAATAATTGGGCTAAAATATAGGATGGCACTAGGCCCCAACTAAATTTGCCAACACTGGCAAGTGCAATAGTTACTGCAGGATTTAAATGTCCCCCACTAATACTACTAGTTACATACACCCCTATAAAAACAGCGATCATCCATCCCAAAACAATGGAAATGAGTCCCCCATTATTTCCCTTCGTATTGGGAAGTACGACATTGGCAACAACACCATTACCAATAGTGATGACAAGGGCTGTTCCTAAAAATTCAGCTGCAAAAGGAGTCATGTTGTTCTATTTTAATTTTAAACAATATATTAAATTAAGAAAAAATAGCGATAAAATATTTATTTCAAAAAATACATTTGAATAATTACCAATCTACTGCTGTTTATTATAATTAGTTTACCAATTATTTGTTGCTTTAATTGCACGCGCCCAACCTTGAATACATTCGACTCTTTCTGCATCATTTACTTTGGGTTCAAAGGTTTGATCTATTTGCCACTTAGCGCGTAACTCTTCTATGTCATTCCAAAAACCTACCGCCAAGCCCGCCAAATAAGCAGCACCTAATGCGGTCGTTTCAACCATCGTCGGACGAATCACTTTTGTATTTACAATATCCGATTGGAATTGCATGAGTAAATTATTATGCGTAGCTCCACCATCCACTCTTAATTCAGCAATAGGAATTCCTGCATCTGCCTCCATTGCTTTTAACAAATCATAACTTTGAAATGCAATGCTTTCGAGTGCGGCGCGCGCAATATGCGCCGACGAAGTGCCGCGCGTGATTCCAACAATGGTACCTCGAGCATGTTGGTTCCAATAAGGCGCGCCTAATCCTGCAAATGCAGGAACAAGATACACACCATCTGTATCTTTTACTTGACTTGCCAATGCTTCAATCTCTGATGAATTTCGAATTAAGTGCAATCCATCTCTTAACCATTGTACTACAGCACCTCCAATAAATACACTTCCTTCCAATGCATAATAAGTATGTCCATTAATTTGTAATGCAATGGTGGTTAATAAATTATTTTTTGAAGTCACCGCTTTTTCTCCTGTATGCATCAACATAAAACAGCCCGTACCATAGGTATTTTTCACCATGCCCGCTTGGGTACACATTTGACCAAACAATGCAGCTTGTTGGTCACCGGCTATTCCAGCAATTGGAATTTCATGATGTGCAAATAATTGCGTGGTATGTCCATAAATTTCACTGCTACTTTTTACTTCAGGCAGCATGGAAGCTGGGACATCTAATATTTCTAATAACTCCTTATCCCATTGTAGTGTATGAATATTAAATAACATGGTTCGAGAGGCATTGGTCACATCTGTGACATGTACTTTACCGTTGGTTAATTTCCAAACCAACCAGGTATCAATCGTCCCAAAAATTAATTCTCCTTTGTTGGCTAATTCACGTGCCCCTGCTACATGATCTAAAATCCATTTTACTTTTGAACCTGAAAAATAGGCATCAATGACCAGTCCTGTTTTTTCTTGAATTTTTTGCGCAAGTCCATTGGCTTTTAATGTATCACAAAAATCTGCCGTTCTTCTATCCTGCCAAACAATTGCATTATAAATGGGTTGCCCTGTTATTTTATTCCAAACAACAGTCGTTTCTCTTTGATTGGTAATCCCAATAGCAGCAACATCGTCAATAGACAATCCTTTCATGCTAATCGCTTCGGTTGCCACACCCATTTGTGTACTCCAAATTTCAAGCGGGTCGTGTTCTACCCATCCTGCTTTGGGAAAAATTTGCGTGAATTCTTTTTGAGAGGTTGCATGAATTTGTCCTTGATGATCAAATAATATAGCGCGACTACTGGTCGTTCCTTGATCAAAGGATAAGATATATTTTGGCATTACAATCGTTTAATTAATTGTAAGTTAAAAAAAGAAATGCAAAAAACTACCTTCTGTTTTTTAACCAAGATTCAGGATCCAATGCTACTCCCTTTTCATTATAAATCATAAAGGAAATTGCACCCTCCCCATCAAGGTTTACCCCCGACTTACCTAATACAGTTCCTGCTTTTACTTCCTGTCCCACGTTCACAGACGCATTATTTAAGTAAGTATACATAGTGAAGTATTTACCGTGTTGGACGATGATCGTTAAATCACCATTGACATCCCCCACATAGGAAACTTTTCCGTTGGCAACACTTCGAACCGAAGTTCCCTTGGGTGCCGCCAATTCAATACCGTCACTTTTTCTATTCAATTTGGTACCAGGAATACTTTCAACACCAAAATGTATATACACATACCCCTTATCTGCAGGCCATGGTAAATTACCTCTATTGGTTTCAAATGAAACGGATGTTTCCCTACCTTCTTCTGTAGTTTCTAATGCAGAATAAGGACGGTTATCTGTTGTGCTTTTTAAGCCCCCTTCGCTAACGCTTACTTTGGCGCCAGTTGCTGTTGCCGTTTTATTTTCATTGGTCGGCTTTGCTTTGACGTTATCATTATTGGCTTTTAGTTTAGCCAATCTGTCTTTCTCCTTTTTCTCTGCTTCTAAAGTTTCTCTTCTGATAATTGTCAAAATTGCTTGTTGCATTTTTTTACGTTGTGCCTCCTTTTGGCGCACCTGTGCTGTAATCTCTTGCTCCTTGCTTTTTAATTGATTCACCACTTTATCCTGTTCTTTTCGATCCACCACCAAAACTTTCAATTGGTCATTTTGAACATTCAAAGTTTTTAATCGGTCCTTTTTATTCGAACTCAAGGTTTCAATTTTTACCCCTAAATCCTTTTGAGATAAATCAATGGCTTGCGCTTGCGCAGTTCTATTTTGTCGATAACTTTTTAAATAGGTAATTCGCTTTACTGCGTCATTAAAGCTATTGGCTGAAAATAAAAAACTTAAGTATTCATACCCGCTGCGACTTTTGTAAGCAAAGATGATACTTTTAGCATACCTCGATTTTAAGGTATCTAAATCCTTATTTAATTTTTGGATGTCTAATTGATTTGTGTAAATAGCATTATCTAAAATTTGTACCTGCTTTTTGATCCCATTAATTAAGGCCTCTCTTTTTTTAATTTTATCTCGAATGACCGCCAATTGTCCCAAGGAACTTTTCTTATTTTTTTTGGTTTGTTCTAATAAACGATTCAAGTCATCCAACTCTTTACGAATAGACTGCTCTTCCTTTTGCAAATCTTCTCTCGAGCCATTGGTTTGTGATTGCAGATTCGCATTTGCAAAAATTAATAATAAAACAAAAAGAATAATTTTTTTAAACATAATATTTTTTTTCGCAATAGTGATTACTTCCGCTTGCCTGTTTTAGGTATACCATTTTTAGGTATGGCAAAAGTATATTTTACAGGCTCATTAAATGTAAATTCCTTGACTTCCATTTGAATATCCAGTTTCTGCTGTGCTACAATTGAAATAGCTCTTTTTAAAGGAAAGTGGTATTGACCAACATCGACATGATCGTTAAAAGTAATATCGCAAGTACGATGTTGATTTACATCTACATCATCTAGTTTCAAATGCAACACTTTAGAATTATCATTATTTAAAATAACTAAATTCTTAAACAACCTTCCCATTAAACTTACTTGAAATTGATTATTATTGGATTTATAGGACAATATACTGGTACTGTCCATGAAAATTGGATTCCCTAAAATTAAATCCTGAAGGGTGCTGAAGGTAAATGGAATTTTTAATACTTCCTGCAAATAGCTTATGGGCCTACGCTCAATACTTTTTGTTTTATTTAAAGGATACAATAAAACAACAGTGTCTTTTTTTATAAAAGCTTTGATCCCAATCACACCCATCGCACCTCGAATCGTAATATAAATTTGACTATCCTTAATCATACTCACATTGGCAATGTAGGAATCAGCATTTTTCGCCGACTCGTATTCCACCTTTATTCGCGCATTCATTGTTTTATAATCAAGCTTTGCGATGGCAATTTTGCTTAATATATTTTTAACTATGGCTAAGGAATCTACTTTTTTTATTTCTGCAACAAATTGGCGTTTAGTGGTATCGCTTTTAGAGACCGCATCTTGAATGATTTGCACTTTTTTAAATGTGGCGCAAGAAGATGCAAGAAGTAATAAAAAACCAAATAAATATTTTTGTTGCACCATGTATTTAATTATTTTTTTCCTGTATGTCCAAATCCACCAGTGCCTCTTTGCGTTTCGTCTAATGCAACAACCAATTCCCAATCTACTTTCTCAACTAATTGAAAAACCATTTGCGCAATACGATCACCATCATTGATTATTTGGGACTCCTGAGATAAATTTATTAAAATTACTTTTATTTCTCCTCTGTAATCTGCATCAATAGTTCCTGGGGTATTTAAACAAGTTATGCCTTGTTTTATGGCTAAGCCACTGCGGGGTCTAATTTGTGCTTCGCAATTTTCAGGAATGGCCAAAGAAAGTCCCGTGGGTACCAAACATCTTTCCATGGGTGCTAATGTAATGGGCGATGTTAGAAATGCCCTCAAATCCATGCCTGATGATCCCGTGGTTGCATAAACCGGCAAGGGATGATGACTATTATTTACAATTTGGACTTGGTGTGGCATGCCAACAAAAGTAAGTAAAAATCAAAGGAATTAGCACTTGAAATAACAACAGTAAATAAGGAATATGTTAAAAATAAAAGATGGAACCAAATCTAATGGTATTAGATAACGGGTTTCTTGATAATCCACCCCCAGATGGCACTAAATAAGATATGTTAAACTTGTTCTGCAAATACTGAAAACTGGTACCAATGGTAAAGTATTGACCATTGCTGGAAACTTGAGATTCATAGGTATACCCTGTTCTTAAATAAAAAGTATTGTTATAATTATATTCAGCACCAACGGAAGCTTTCAGTGTCTCTCCTAATGGCGGACCATATTGTTTTGTAAAGGAATTGAACCAACTTGACACCACGGATTGATTAAAATATTGTTCGTCGGTTCCGCCGGTGGAAAGATCAGGATATGCAGGCACCAATAACCTGTTTACATCAACACCAAATTCTAAGGAATTATCGCTATCAAATTTAGTTAAGTATCCCAATCCTAATCCAAGATTGGCTGGAATGAAATACTTTCTTGTATTTTCATTGGAGTAATTTATTTTGCCCCCTAAATTTGACATCAATAAACCTGCATGGAATCCTTGTCCATTTTCATTTTGCTTATAAAATAAACTAATATCTCCTGCAAGTGTGTTACCAGCTTTGAAATTGGTACTTGAATTTAATAATGCCCCTTGAACAAGTCTTGAATGTATGTAACGCAGGGTAACGCCCAAACTTAAATTTTGGGTTAATAATATACTATAACCACCATCAAAACTAAATTCAGAAGGTTTGGTATCCATATACTGCGTGCCATATTCATCCGAAAAAGTAATATTTCCCAAACTAAAAAATCGCAAGGAACTATTAATACTACTAAACTCATTTAATTTTTTATAATAGCCCATACTAGCCAAATAAACATCCGACAAACCCAAATCCTTTAACCAGGGTGTATAATTAATTAAAAAGCCACTATTCTTTTCCAACATTGGCAACTTTGCAGTATTGCCAAACAAATCGTTAGCTTCAGGTGACATTGCTAAGGATAAATTTCCCATACCCGCCGATCTTGCATCTGGCGATATGCGCATAAAGGGTACCGCTGTATTAATTCGCTTATTATAAATCTGTGCATGTAAACCTTGGGTAATAAAAAATAAACCAGCCAAAACGAAGATATTTTTTTTCATTCCCAATATGACTGATAATGCGTTTTTCATGATTTTCATTATAATAAAGTAAAGATAGTTAATGGGGACTAATTTTTAATAAACTTATTTGTGAGTTGTATCTCTTGTATTGCATCCGCTACAATCAATTTATAAAAATAGGTGCCAGGGGGCAGTGAGCCCACTTCAACAACATTTGATAACACGACCCTGTTTAGGATTGGGCCCTCAAAAGTTTTGGTCAACTGCTTTATTCCTATATTATTATATATTTCAATAGTATAAATTAGCGACTTGTTCACCTCCCTTAGCTGGCTAATTTCAAAACTAAATCGCGTACTCGATTGTACGGGATTAGGATAATTTGTTAAATTTTTAACGGCCAAAGTTTGACTATTCGGTACAATTACATTGATGGTATCCTTATTAGAATTCCCAATTAAATCCCAGGCTTTAACAATCATTTGATGCGCCCCTTCACTTAAAGTAGGAAGTGCGTATTTTATTTTACCACTTTGATAGGTATTTACATCTGCTGTATAATAATTATTTAAAATAATCGGGCTTTGTGCTTCTCCATCAATAACCAAACTTATATCATGGCCTAATGAGTTTCCTGAAGTTTGAATACCTGAACTATCTTTTAAATTGATATATAAATTTGAATTCGCATTAATCCAAGTTTTTTGTTTGTACTGGTTTAAAGTGTCATTGATGAATACTTTTTCAAAAATAGGCCCAGTGGTGTCCGTTGAAACATTTTCTGAAAAAGCATTGACAAACAAACTATCATAAATACCAATGGCATCTGCATTACCCAAATTATTAGTTGCATATAATTGCATTCTTAAAGCCCCTTGATTGATGGCCACCTCCTTTGGTAAAATAAAATCAACCGTGAATACCCCTTTGGATACAATCGCATTCCCTTTAAATAAAATATTTTCTTGCGTAGTAACATTGACCGGAATACTTGATGAAATATTCGCCAATGTTTTTTGTTTTTTTGGAATATCAAACAAAGTAAATTCAATCAAACCATCAAAATTATTGAGCAGATTTCCATTGGCCTTGATGGTTCCGGCTACTTGATACTTTCCACCTGCTTTTAATGTATCCTTTCCTTTAAATATTTTTTGATTGATCTGCGCTATGTTAACCATATACTTTGGTTTCGCCAATTGCATTGCGGGATCACCCATTAAATTAAATTTAAAGGCATTGGTATAATCGCTCCCCTTTTTCCAATAATTTGATTTTGCATTTTGCAAAGCGGTGCCAATGCTTTTATAATTATCAAGGGAATCAGGAACTAATAATTGCTGAATAAATTCATCATTAATTTCCTTGTTATTAAATGCAAAAACCAATCTGCTTGCGGCCACTAGCCCGATAATCCCTTTATCGTTTTTCAAAAAAGCATCAAAACCAATGGGTGAAATTTGCGGTTGATCAAATGGTGCAAAATCACAACTGGCCGTGATCATCAAGGGAAGTTTACCCGCATTATCCCACTGCAAAATTTCATTTTGAGTAATCACCGCCTCCTCTGCCAACCTTGTGTAATTTCCATGCCCGGTATAGTTCAAAATCAAAGTGCCATTATTCACCATTTGCTTAATCATATTATTAGCCAATGGATATGTATTACCTGCTGAAGAATTGATCGCCGGAAATAAATCCAAGTATATTTTTTTTTGATTCCATTTGGGTTGATTTAGCTTCAAGCCTGTTGAAATTTCTTCGGCATGTTGCAAATGCAAATTATAATCACCATCATCTGCAATCCAGGTTATTTGATTACGCCAAGCACCTAAATTTTTTTGGCTTTGGTATTGCATTAATTTTTTTATGGCCACATCTGCATCAATTGTGCTTTTAACCGGCAGCCGTCCAACCGACAAAGCCAAAGACTGAATTCCTTGCGGGGAATTAATATCTTCTCCGTCTTTTAAAATTGCAAAAAAGTCATCAGTGGTATAACTTGATAAAACAGAATTCGAACTGACGCTTTCATAACTAGGTACTTGTAGTTGGTTATCTATTTTTTTATAATCAAAATTTCCGATACCTAATAACAATAAATATTTTGGAAGGGTTGTATTATTTTTCTTCGCCTTGTCATAAACATATTTGACATAATTCCTAATGCCAATAGGGCTTGGCTGGCCTCCTGAAAATTCATTAAATACACGTGCAGTGGTGGTTACGAAAGTAGCCAATCCATGATTGGCCGCATGAAATTTTGCTAAACTGTCCGCCGCTTTTAAATAATTCGATGCAGTTATTATGATATAATCTGCAGCTGGGGTATTTAATAAACTCGGATAATCGATATTTAATACTTCCACCAAACTTGGTGTTTCATATCCTAGTTTATTGACGCCAAAAAACTCACGCAAAGTATCTGCCTTTTGAATAAAACTAGTAACCCCGTTTTGAAAATTATTCACCATCTCCACCGGATTTTCCGGCTGGGTCACCTCCCATATTTTAGTGGATGCATCGGCATCTTTTATTTGATATTGAATTACTTTTCCATTTCCCACCAAACTGGTGTTTCGAAATGCGACCGACTTTGCCCCGCCATAAAAACCTATTTTTCGTTTTGCCTGTAGCGTGATATAATTAATCCATCCCGTACTATTTGCATTCGTACTCACATAGCCAACACCCAAGTTGGCGTTTGCTAAATTTGTGCTCATCAAATTATTGGACAAGGGAATTCTGAAAGTATCCATGACCACATTTGCAGCATCATCATATATATATCCCGAAATGGGGGCAACAATGGTTGTTCTTAATTTTTGATCATTCAAGATCAACTCAAAATTCGCAGCAGTAGCCGTGCTGGCTGCAGCATAATTCAATTTAAATATTAAATCAGATGGACTCACCAAACCCTCCATATTTAAAGGAGTGGAAATTTTTGTTTGCTTCCCAATACCTAAACCCATGGCTGGCCCCCACCAAATTTGGCCACTGTTTAAAATATTTATGGTATCTTTCTCCATCACCCATCTTTCATCAAAAATATCAGTAGTAGCATTCGCTATATAATTTGAATTTGGCTTTTGAATTCTTTTGCCCTCCTTTCCTAGTGAAATATAGTAGTACACTGAATCGCCATGTAAATTTTTACTATGCTCGAATAATTGCAATGATCCATTCCATTTCCATTGTATATTCCCTTGGCTATAAAATAAAAAGTAATCTTGATTATCAAATTGACCATCACCCCCATCCTGCACTTCAATCGCATTTTCGTTTAAGCCAACCCCTATATTTGCACTTACCCTTTCAACTAAATTGGCCGTATTTAAATTGAATAATTGAAGTTGCGTGCTCGTAAATGGAACTGTCAAACCCCAGGATTTTAGTTGGGTACCCGTGACCTGATAAAACCCTTGTTTTGACACGGCGATTTTAACCCATTTTCCTTGTGAAAACGGCACAGATTGCGCGCTAATATTGGTTGAAAAAAATAGCGAACTGAATAAAATGTATAATACACCCCATCTCATGGGCTAAAATTAAGCTTTTACTAACATAAGATTCTAAATACATATGTATAAAATGAGCAAAAACTAGTTATATTCGCTGTATATTTTATCACTAATTTGACCCCGCATTTACTATGAATTTTATAAATAGTATTTTATTGTTTTTCGCAATGTTATTAATTAGTCCTGTACTATTTAATTCAAATGAAAATAAAACATTCAAAACCCTGTCCAATAGCATGCTCGTTGATGCTAAAAATGACCCTTATGAAGGCATGACACGTATTCAAGGTGGCACTTTTGCCATGGGGATAAACCAGGAAGATGTCATTGGCGACTGGAACAACCGATTAAGAAGAGTTACCGTTAGTTCTTTTTACCTTGATCAAAAGGAAGTAAGTAATAAAAATTACAAAGAATATTTGCACTGGCTTGAAAAGGTATATTTACCCACTAACCAAGATTCAATTGTAAACGAAGCAAGACCAGACACTTTAGTTTGGCGTAGTGAACTTGCCTATAATGAGCCCATGGTAGAAGCTTATTTCAGACACCCTTCATTTAATGATTATCCAGTTGTGGGTATTTCATGGAATCAAGCAAATGAATATTGCAAATGGAGGACGGATAGGGCCAACGAAAAACTATTGACTAAGCTAGGTTATATTGATGCAAAAAATGACGCGAACAAACCAGTAGGAGCAAATAACTTTAACAAGGAAGCCTATTTGACTGACGAATATAATGTTGCGCCAACAAATAAAATTGCAAATAAAAAAGCAAAAAAAGGCGAAGATGCCCCTAAATTAAAAATTAGTTTTGAAGATGGTGTGATGACTGCCGACTATCGTTTGCCAACTGAAGCCGAGTGGGAATATGCAGCAAAAACAACATTGGTTAGCGGGTCGTCAACATCTGCATTAAAAAATGGGGGTAATGCTAAAAATAAAAACGCACAACTTACCTCTTCTGATTTGCCTTTTCCTTGGAGTGGTAGTGGTAACAATAATATCAGAGATTCAAAAAAAGGTAAAACACAAGGATTGTTTTTAGCCAATTTTAAAAACGGTAGCGGTGATTATAAAGGAATGACAGGTTATATCAACGAGTCCAATGGGATGGTTGATAAAGTGAGCAGTCACTTGCAAAACCCTAGTTTAAAATTATACAATTTAGCAGGCAATGTGAATGAGTGGGTAGCAGATGTTTACCGCCCAATGAATACAATGGATATGGATGATTTTAATCCATTTCGTGGAAATGTATTTCAATCTAACGATACTAAATTAGCGAAAGGAAGTCGTCGTGATGCGAAAGGCAGAATCATAAAATCAGTGGAAACAGACTCTGCATTAAAGACACGCAATTATGATCATGCAGATGCTATCAATGCTTTGGATGGTGACGACGCTGATAATGCAAGTTACGAATCAGGTAGTACTACCTTAATTTCAAATAAATCTAGGGTATATAAAGGAGGTAGCTGGAAGGACCGCCCTTATTGGTTAAATCCAGGGACTAGAAGATATTTGGACCAGAATAAATCAAGTAACAATATTGGATTTAGATGTGCGATGTCCGCTTTTTATGAAGCGCCTCCAAAAACGAGCATTTTCAGTTTTGGAAGAAAAAATAAATAACCCATGAATATACGCATTGGCTCAGGTATTGATTTTCATCAGCTTGTAGAAGGTCGTGATTTATGGATTGGAGGTATTAAAATTCCACATACAAAAGGCGCACTTGGGCATAGCGATGCCGATGTTTTATTACATGCTATTTGTGATGCTTTATTGGGCGCACTAAGTTTAGGTGATATTGGCACCCACTTCCCCGATAACGATAATGCATATAAAAATATAGATAGTAAAATTTTATTAAAAAGAACGTACGATTTAATAACTGAGAAGGGGTATTACATTATTAATATCGATTCTTCTTTATGTTTGGAAGCACCAAAAATAAAACCACATGTACAAGCGATGCAAACTTGCATTGCCGAAATTTTAAATATTGCTGTTGATGCTATTTCAATCAAAGCAACCACTACTGAAAAAATGGGATTTGTCGGAAGAGAAGAAGGGCTTGTAGCCTATGCAACTTGTTTATTAGCGACTAAATAGTTTTATGCAATTACCATCTATTGCTTTTTTATACGAAATTTTCAAAAAAAGTCCGAGTGTACAAACGGATACACGAAAACTAAAATTAGGCGATATTTATTTCGCATTGAAAGGCCCCAACTTTAATGGAAATGTTTTTGCTTTAGCGGCACTAGAAGCTGGCGCATCATATGTCGTCGTAGATGAAGTCATTCCTAATAGTGAGGCCATTGATGATCGCATTTTACAGGTAAAGGATGTACTAACTACTTTACAAGATTTAGCAAAACATCATAGGCAACAATTCAATATTCCATTTATTGCAATTACAGGAAGTAATGGCAAAACAACCACCAAAGAATTAATAGCAGCTGTACTTAGCTCCCATTTCAAAACATACACGACCATTGGAAATTTAAATAATCACATTGGCGTGCCTCTCACCCTATTAAGTGTAAAATCGGATGCGCAAATGGCAGTAATTGAAATGGGCGCGAACCATTTGAATGAGATAGGAAGTTATTGCCAATACGCAATGCCCAACTATGGAATGATTACCAATTGCGGTAAAGCACATTTGGAAGGATTTGGTTCTGAGGAAGGAGTAAAAAAAGGGAAGGGTGAATTATATGATTACCTTAAAATAAATAAGGGCGCGGTATTTGTGATGAAGGATTATGATTATTTAAATAACATGAGTTCCGGAATAGAAAATATAATTACTTACGGAAATACGCATGGGGAATTACAAGGCCAATCGCAAACCAATAATGGATTGTTACAAGTCGTATTCAAAAAAGGAACTTTTCTTGAACAAATACAAACACAATTAGTAGGCGACTATAATCTACCCAACGTACTTGCCGCAGTGTGCATTGGACAGTATTTTAAAGTACCCATTGAAAAAATAAAAAGTGCTATTGAAAATTATGCACCTTCCAATAGTCGCTCCCAATTAACCAGTTGGAAAAATAATCAAGTAATTTTGGATGCATATAACGCCAATCCAAGTAGCATGAAAGTTGCTATTGATAATTTTGCAAAGTTAGCAGCCGAAAATAAAATTATTTGTTTGGGCGGCATGAAGGAATTGGGTGTTGCCACATTTAATGAACACCAATCATTAATCAACCAACTGCAACAAACCACCTGGGCTAAAGTGGTTTTGGTAGGAAATGAATTCAAAGATTGCACCCACCATTATGAATATTTTGATACCGTAGTGGCTGCAAAAAAATGGCTAAATGACCAAAATTTTGTCCAACACACCATCTTAATTAAAGGTTCCAGGGGCATCCAGATGGAACAACTGATTGCTGATTAATCATAGCACATTTGAACAATGCGCAATAATTCGATATCTTTGCGCCATGAAAAACACCTACCTATGGAGTACCTTGACTAATAAATGTCCAAGATGTAGACAAGGCGACTTGTTTGTTTCCAAAAATCCTTATCGTCTTTCCGAGATCACTACAATGAACGAACACTGCCCTATTTGCAATCAGCCCACCGAAATTGAGGTAGGATTTTATTACGGCACTGGGTATGTTAGCTATGCATTAACGGTAGCTTATTTTGTATCCACTTTTGTTGCATGGAAAGTATTAATTGGAATGAGTTTTGATTTAGATGACAACCGAATTTTTTACTGGATGGGGACCGCTATTTTAACACTATTCATCATACAGCCAATCTTAATGCGCTTATCCCGCTCCATCTGGTTAGGCTGGTTTGTTTCTTATAATAAAGACTGGAAAA
Source organism: Chitinophagia bacterium (assembly GCA_009920495.1). GTDB lineage: Bacteria > Bacteroidota > Bacteroidia > Chitinophagales > Chitinophagaceae > Sediminibacterium. The sequence goes on along the minus strand of RFZW01000021.1, from coordinate 6,078 downwards.
ATAGTCCTTTAGAATACAATGAGCGAATGATTGAAACTAAAAAGGAGCATTAAATTTTATTTAGGAAACCCCAATAATCACAAAGGGTTTCAGTAACTTCGCTTCCCAAAAAGAGAGGTGTCCGAGTGGTTTAAGGAGCACGCTTGGAAAGCGTGTATACGGCGCAAAGCGACGGCCATCCTTGATGATTTTAAAAAGGATTTTCAGGATGCCGACGAACAAAGTAAAGTCGGCCATCCTGGTTTGAAAAAATTTTAACGAAGTGGAAAGTTTTCATACCCCCGTGATGCCGACGAACAAAGTAAAGTCGGCCATCCCAAATATTTGTAGAAGTTTCCCTACCACTCCCCTAACACCTTCACTGCATTCCTCGTAGTCATCTCTGCCACTTCATGCAAAGGAATATTTTTAATCTCTGCTAATTTCTTTGCCACTTCAATAATAAAAGCTGGTTCGTTTTTTTTACCACGATAAGGTACAGGCGATAAGTAAGGCGCATCCGTTTCCAATACCAACCACTCCATAGGAATATCTTTTATTGCTTCCGCAACCCCAGCATTTTTATAGGTAAGTACACCCCCTAAACCTAAATGAAATCCCATACTAATAATTTGTTCCGCTGATTCCTTACTTCCACTAAAGCAATGAAAAATTCCGCGCAATCCTTTTTTAGCAAAAGGCTTTACTGCTTCAATAGTTTCACCCATGGCATTGCGCGTATGAATCACAATAGGTAAATTAAAATCTAAGGCCCATTGCATTTGTGTATTAAAAGCGAGCTGTTGTTGCGATACAAAAGTTTTATCCCAATAAAAATCCAAGCCAATCTCACCAATCGCAGGAAATATTTTTTTTGATAATTGATCTGCAACAATCGCTAATTCTGCTTGTACATTTTCTTTTACATAACAAGGGTGTAAACCCGCCATGGAAAAACAATTTTTCGGAAACGCATTCTCCACCGAAATCATTGCTTCCAAGCTATGACTATCAATTGCAGGCATGAAAATTTTAGTTACCCCTGAACTAATTGCATTTTGCATTAACTGGTTCAAATCAGGTAACAATTCCTCAGAATATACATGGGCATGCGTGTCAATAAATTGCATAATCAAGCTGAATTTGATGCAAAGCAATGCTTTTTTTTAATCTCTGCATACTAAAATAGGAATTTATATCGTTATTGTTTTTAGTTAGCCGTAGCTAACACCATACGGCCGAGGTTTCTACCTTGGCTTTTTTTTGCACCTAATTAATTAGAAGTAATGGCCTCAAATCGATAACCTAATGTGCTAAAATAATTAAGCACCAATGGTAGGGCAATATGTAAACGATCCCAAGCTTTTGCGCTATCGTGAAAAACAATAATGGAACCAGGCCCTGCATTTTTAATTACATTTTTAGCACATTGTTCTCCTGTAATTTTTTCATCAAAATCGGCACTCAACACATCCCACATAATTATTTGTTGTGGCAAATTGGCATCTGATTTTATACTTTTAATTTGACAACGCTTGATGCGACCATAGGGCGGCCTAAATAAATCGGATGCAATTAAACTGGCCGCACTTTTAATATTATTTATATAATCATCTGTTCCCACTTTCCATCCATTTAAATGATCATAGGTATGATTTCCAACCACATGCCCATGATGCACAACGGACTCGTAAATATTAAGATAGGAAAGCACATTTTTACCAATACAGAAAAAAGTCGCCTTGGCATTAAATTTATTTAATTGTTCTAATACAAAAGGCGTAGCACAAGGATGCGGACCGTCATCAAAACTGAGATAAATCACTTTTTCATTGGCAGGTTTCCGCCAAATACAATTTGGATAAATTGCCCTAAGCCAAAAAGGTGTTTTAATCAAATACATACCCAAAGATAAATAGTTCTTTTGCCCAATTGAATATTATCTTTGTGTAAATAAATTATTTATTTGCAAAACACCATGGTGGTAAGTTTATATTAAGGATTGAGGATACCGATCAGTCTCGTTTTGTGCCCGGTGCAGAACAATATATTATGGACACATTAGCCTGGTGCGGCTTGTCTCCGGATGAAAGCCCAACAGTGGGAGGCGACTATGCGCCCTATCGCCAAAGCGAGCGCAAACAATTATATAAAAAATACGCAGATCAACTCATTGCTGACGGCTATGCTTATTATGCATTTGATACCCCTGCTGATTTGGAAAACAAAAGAAACGAAATCCCCAATTTCCAATACAATAAGGCACATCGCAAGGAAATGAAAAATTCAATTTCATTAAGCGAAAATGAAGTGAATGATTTATTAAAAAATAATACACCCTATGTAGTAAGAATTATCATGCCCGAACAAGAAACTTTGTCTTTTGATGATTTAATTCGCGGTGAAGTTTCCTTTGATACAAGTACGGTTGATGATAAAGTTTTATTAAAAGCAGATGGTATGCCAACTTATCATTTAGCTGTGGTGGTAGATGATCATTTAATGAAAATTACACATGCTTTTCGTGGAGAGGAATGGCTTCCAAGCGCACCCGTTCATATTTTACTTTGGAAATATTTATTTGGCTTAAATCATATGCCGCAATGGGCACATTTGCCATTGATATTAAAACCGGAAGGACATGGAAAATTAAGCAAGCGTGATGGAGAAAGATTAGGCTTTCCCGTATTTGCCATGGATTGGATGGATCCCAATACAAAAGAACAAACCATTGGATTTAAAGAAAGAGGATTTCTTCCTGAAGCTTTAATTAATTTATTAGCATTATTAGGATGGAATGATGGGACAGATAAAGAAATTTTTAGCATCGATGAATTAGTTGCGCAATTTTCACTAGCGCGTGTGCATAAAGGTGGAGCGAAATTTGATTACGAAAAAGCAAAATGGTTCAACCAAGAATGGATCAAGAAGACAGACAATGACCAACTTGCTTCATTAGTAAAACCATTTTATGATGATGCACATATTGAAGTTCACGAGCCCGCCTATTTGGTCAAAGTAATTGGACTTATTAAAGACAGATGTCATCTACTAACTGATTTCATTACACAAGGCAGTTTCTTTTTCAAAGCACCAACTGAGATTGACACTGCGTCCATACTAACCAAGTGGGAGGAAAAAAAACATACCTTCTTTACAGCATTGACTGCGGCATATGCTGAAATGATCAGTATGGGCGATACCCATCCAATAGCGGCTGATCTTGAAATACATTTTAAAGCCCTGGCCGCAACCCATGAAATAAAACCAGGTGACCTTATGTTACCTTTTAGAATCATGTTAGTGGGTGGTAAATTTGGACCAGGTGTTTTTGAAATCATTCAGGCTATTGAATTAAAAGATGCGAAAGAAAGAATCGAGTACAGTTTGAAATTACTTTCCAATTAATAATGTAAATTGTAGTAACACTTAACATGAGTAATGTGAAACCCATAAGAGTATTAGTCGCCAAAGTTGGATTAGACGGACATGACCGTGGCGCTAAAATTATTGCAACCGCTTTAAGAGACGCTGGGATGGAAGTTATTTATACGGGCCTACGCCAAAGTCCTGAAATGGTGGTACAAGCCGCCTTACAAGAAGATGTGGACGCGATAGGCATTAGCATTTTATCAGGCGCACACATGACCGTTTTCCCTAAAGTTTATAAGTTAATGCAGGAAAAAGGATTGACAAATGTATTACTAACAGGTGGCGGAATTATACCTGAACAAGATAGTATTGTTTTAAGAGAGATGGGAATTGGTACCTTATTTGCACCTGGTACGAATACCACCGATATCGCAACCTATATCACACCTTAATCATTACCATTAATCGCCCCGATGTTTTAAATGCGTTAAACAAACAAGTCATTAATGATTTGGATGCAGTTATGGATCGCGTATACAAATTCCCCGAAATAAAAAGTGTCGTCATCACAGGTGCAGGACTTAAAAGCTTTGTAGCTGGCGCAGATATTAAAGAATTTGAATCCTTAACAAAAGAGCAAGCAGTGGCTGTTGCAAAAAGAGGACAAGCCGTATTCTCAAAAATTGAGCATTGCCCTAAACCAGTAGTTGCTTGTGTGAACGGATTTGCATTGGGTGGCGGATGCGAATTAGCCATGAGTTGCCATTTTGTAATTGCATCCGAAAGCGCCACTTTTGGACAGCCTGAAGTAAACCTAGGCATCATGGTCGGCTATGGTGGCTCGCAAAGATTAACCCAAAGAGTAGGCAAAGGCAGGGCCATGGAATTAATCATTACAGGTAAAACCATTAATGCAACACAGGCCATGAATTATGGCTTAGCCAACTATGTGGTTCCGCAAAGCGAGTTATTAGATAAAGCATTTTCTATATTAAGGGTTTGTCATCAAAAATCTCCGATTGCCGTGGGCAACTCCATTAAAGCCATTAATGCGGTATGGGATGAACAAGTAAACGGCTATGATGTGGAAGCCAACTTGTTTGGAGAATGTTTTGTCACCGATGATTGCAAAGAAGGAATTCAAGCATTTATTGATAAAAGGAAGCCTGTTTTTAAAGGACATTAATTCTTTTTTACCCGAATTTAATACACCCAACTGACGCAATTTTATAATTGCTGTAGTACCTTTGTGTTATCAAAATTTTACGATATGGAATACAGAATTGAGAAAGATACCATGGGCGAAGTAAAAGTACCTGCACATGTTTATTGGGGTGCGCAGACACAAAGAAGTATTGAAAATTTCAAAATAGCACAAGACATTAACAGAATGCCGAAAGAAATTATTCGCGCATTTGCTTACTTAAAAAAAGCAGCAGCATTAACCAATTGTGACGCTGGTGTTTTACCCAAAGAAAAATGTGATTTAATAGGACAAGTATGTGACGAAATATTAGCTGGTAAATTAGATGATCAATTTCCATTAGTTGTATGGCAAACAGGTAGTGGTACGCAAAGCAATATGAACATGAACGAGGTAATTGCCTATCGTGCACATGTTATCAAAGGTGGCAGCTTATTAGATCATGATAAATTTTTACACCCGAATGATGATGTAAATAAATCACAATCCTCTAACGATACTTTTCCAACAGCCATGCATATTGCGGCTTACCAAATTTTAAAAGAAATAACCATTCCAGGTATTACTACTTTAAAAAATACATTGGATGCGAAGAGTGCCGAATTCATGCATATCGTAAAAATTGGTCGTACCCATTTTATGGATGCTACCCCACTTACCTTAGGTCAAGAAATTAGCGGATACGCAAGCCAATTAAAGCATGGTTTAAAAGCCATTGAAAATACATTAGCACATTTAAGTGAATTAGCATTAGGTGGCACTGCAGTGGGTACGGGTATTAATACACCCAAAGGTTATTCAGAAAATGTAGCAAAACATATTGCTAACTTAACAGGCCTTCCTTTTATCACTGCTGAAAATAAATTTGAAGCACTCGCGGCACATGATGCTATTGTTGAATCACATGGCGCATTAAAAACAGTAGCCGTAAGCTTAATGAAAATCGCCAACGATGTGCGTATGCTTTCATCCGGACCAAGAAGTGGTATTGGTGAAATTTTTATTCCTGATAATGAACCAGGATCTTCTATCATGCCTGGCAAAGTGAATCCTACCCAATCTGAAGCATTAACCATGATAGCGGCACAGGTAATGGGCAATGATGTTGCCATTAACATAGGTGGTTCCATGGGTCACTTTGAATTGAACGTATTTAAACCAGTCATGATTTATAATTTCTTACATAGTGCAAGATTAATTGGAGATGGCTGTATGAGCTTCAATGAAAAATGCGCCATCGGTTTAGCACCAATCGAAGCTAATATCAATAAGCACGTGAACAATAGCTTAATGTTAGTAACTTCACTCAATACAAAAATTGGTTATTACAAATCAGCAGAGATCGCACAAAAAGCACATAAGGAAGGAACCACATTAAAAGAAATGGCGGTGAAATTAGGCTATGTTACACCTGAAGAATTTGATGCTTGGGTCATCCCTAAAGATATGGTCGGGTTGTAATCATTAAGTTTTAGAGTTGAATATTGTATTTCACTCCTGAACTTTGAGCCATAGCGTAAAGA
>RFZW01000003.1 GCA_009920495.1 Chitinophagia bacterium | reverse complement strand
CTATATGTCAAACAACCAATTCAAACGCGGCGAACTTTACAGTGTCATTAATGGCATGGCAACCACCGCAGTTGCCCGACGTCTTCAAAAAAATTTCCGCAATGCAGGATTGGAAATCACCATTGAACAATGGTCCGTATTATATCATTTATGGAAGGAAGATGGCCTTAGTCAACTTGAACTAGGCAACCGAACTTTTAGAGACAAAGCAAGTACCACGCGCCTCATTGATAATTTAGAAAAACAAGAATTAGTAACACGTGTTGCATCCAAAGATGATCGCCGTATTAATTTGGTTTATTTAACGGATACCGCAAAACCTTTGCAGCAAATTACCTATGAGTTAGCGAATAAAACAATGAATGAGGCATTACAAAATATTTCAAAGGAAGAAATTGAAGTGGTTAAAAATGTTTTACAACGCGTTTATGATAATTTAACAAGCAAAGATTTAATATAAAATATTTAAAATAAATTTTATGGAAACGATACAATCAGTCATCAAAGGTGGCGAATGGATAATTAAGGAAGTAAATGCAAAAGATATATTTATTCCTGAGGAGTTTAATGAGGAACAACTCATGGTGCGCGATATGTGTAATCAATTCATTGACACCGAAGTGTTACCTGTAGTTGAACGTATTGATAAACTAGAACAAGGCTTAATGCCCTCCTTATTAGAAAAAGCAGGCGCACAAGGATTACTAGGTATAACAGTTCCTGAAGTATATGGTGGCTCAGGAAAAGATTTTGTTACGGCTGTGATTGTTGCCGAATATTTAGGCGGCGGTTATTCCTTCTCCGTAGCAAACGCGGCACATACAGGTATTGGTACCTTACCCATTTTATATTTTGGTACGGATGCACAAAAAGAAAAGTATGTGCCAAAATTAGCAAGTGGTGAACACAAAGGCTCCTATGGTTTAACGGAACCTAATGCAGGATCAGATGCCTTAAGTGCTAAAACAACAGCAACATTATCTGCCGATGGGAAACATTATATTTTGAATGGCCAAAAATGTTGGATCACGAATGGTGGCTTTGCAGATATTTATACCGTATTTGCAAAAATAGATGGAGAACATTTCACTGCTTTTATTATTGAACGTGGTACAGAAGGTTTTACGCAAGGACCCGAAGAACATAAAATGGGAATTAAGGGTTCATCAACCGTGCAATTATATTTTCAAGATTGTAAAGTGCCTGTTGAAAACGTATTAGGAGAAATTGGCAAAGGACATATCATTGCATTCAATATTTTAAATATTGGTCGATTAAAATTAGGTGCTGCTACCTTAGGTGGTGCAAGACGCGCATTAAGCGTTACTATTCAATATGCAAAAACAAGAGAGCAGTTTAAATTGCCGATTGTAAAGTTTGGTGCTATCCGACATAAGTTAGCTGAAATGGCGATAAGAATGTGGGTGGGTGAAACTGCATTATATAGAGTATCGCATCATATTGATGAGCAAGAGCAATTATTATTAGCTTCTGGAAAAACATTATCTGAATCTTTATTAGGTGCTGCTGAAGAATATGCTATTGAGTGTGCCATTTTAAAAGTGTTTGGAAGTGAGGCATTGGATTATGTGGTAGATGAAGGCGTACAAATACATGGCGGTAATGGTTACAGTGATGAATATCAAATTTCAAAAGCCTATCGTGATAGTCGTATCAATCGTATTTATGAAGGGCAGTACAAAAATTAATGATGAGCTTAAATAAGGAACAAGAAATATTAATGAATATTGCGGATATGTCCATCATTACTTATCATGCGGAATCTGCTTTATTAAGATTAGAAAAATTAACTGCTATGAAAGGTGAAGCGGCTACTTCCATACAAGCTGATATTGTTCGTACTTATATTTATGATGCAGCCGATGCCATCAATAAAGCAGGTAAGGATGCCCTAAATAGTTTTGCAGAAGGGGATGAATTACGCATGATGAATATTGGTTTAAAAAGATTCACCAAAGTGGATTCATTCAATAGCAAGGAAGCACGCAGACGTATTTGCGCGCAATTAGTGGCAGATGATGGATATAAATTATAATTAATTTTATAACGATTGCTTCCTTTAATACAAAAGGCGTCCCGATTCTCGGGACGCCTTTTGTATTGGTATATATTTATAAAATATACTTATTTATACCTTGCTTTTAAATCCTAATTTTTCAGGCGTAATAGGAAGATCGCGCACCCTTTTCCCAGTGGCATTAGGAAGATCGCGCACCCTTTTCCCAGTGGCATTATATACTGCATTGGTAATCGCGGCAGCAAAACCTATCAATGCAATTTCACCAATGCCTTTAGCACCAATATCATTAATATTAGGATCCGGCTTATTGACAAACCAAACATCCGTTGGTGGAATGTGTGAATGTAACGGCACATGATACCCGCCAAAGCTGGCATTGATGATTTGTCCAGTTTTATGATCAATTTCTAGTTTTTCAGAAAGTGCCATACCTATACCACCTACAACCCCGCCCAACATTTGACTTCTTGCTGTTTTAGGACTAATAATTTTTCCTGCATCTCCTGTAGTTACTACTTGTAATATTTTTATAGTGCCATCTTTCGGATTCACACCCAACTTTACAAAATGTGCTGAAAAAGAATTGCTTGTAAATTTCAATTGCGCTGCAGTTTTACCATTAGAAGTAATGGTTAAATCAATTTTATCTTGATTCGCTAATTTTAATACATCAACAATAGCCATTTTTGCATTCGTATCTGTTTTTGAAATCACCATTTCATTTTTAACATCCAACGCTTCCGCATTCATACCAGCAAATACAGGCACTGATTTAATGGCGATCTCCTTTAATTTTTGTTGCAATGTTTTACAAGCCAAATCAACAGCCGATCCTACAGTTGATGTAGTACCTGATCCTCCTTGTGAAGGGCCTGGAGGTAAATCGGAGTCCCCTAGTTTAAATTTAATTTTTTGAATAGGCATTTGCATAGCCTCCGAAGCAAGTATGGTCATGGAGGTAGTCGTGCCTGGACCCATATCACTTACGCCACATTCTAATAATAATTTACCATCATTACTTAAAACTATTCTTACTGACGCGGAACCTTTACCTGCACCAAAAATACCCACGGCCATACCATAACCAATTAACCACCCATTTTCCTTTAATGCACCAGGAACAGTGGGACGATTTTTCCAACCTATCTTATTTTTACCATACGCGTAACAATCTTTTAAATTAATATCAGAGAATGGTAATTTATTTTCAGGATTAATGGTTGTGTAGTTTTTTAATCTTAATTCAATCGGATCCATCTTTAATTTATATGATAGCTCATCAATCGCACTTTCTAATGCAAAACAACCTGTTGCTTCACCAGGACCACGCATCCAAACGGGTGTACTTACATCCAATGGAAGTAAGTTGTATTTGGTATCCACATTTTCACAAGCATATAAAAATTTTGAAACATCCACAATCCCTTCTCTAAAGTCCTCATACCTCGAGGTATTACTAATGGCTTCATGACTGATGCCCGTAAAATTTCCAGCAGCGTCTGCGCCAATACCCACCTTCTGCCATGATTGTGGACGGTAACCAACTAATGAAAACATTTGCGGACGCGTGAGTACTAACTTCACTGGACGATTTAGTTTTTTTGCGGCAATACAAGCAGCAGGCACATTGGCCCAACTTCTTAAACCACTCCCAAAAGCACCACCTACATTTTCAGCGATGACTCTTACATTTTTATCTGGAATACCAAAAGTTCTAGACACTGTGAATTGGGTACTTTTTGGACCCTGTGTTTTATCATATAAAGTAACCTTATCCTCTCCTTCCCAATGCGCAATAGTAGCAAATAACTCCATTGCATTATGAACCTCCACCGGGATATTAAATTCAGATTCAACAAAAGCAAATGCTTCCTTAAACTTTTTTTCTGTACCTCGCTTGTAACTACTGGTTGCTTTTAAATTTGCTGGATCCAATCTTGCTTTATCAAAATTAGTTTCGAAACTTTCAGGCGCATACTCCGCTTTAACAAAACGGATAGCTGCATTTGCGTTTTCAAAACTATCCGCTACAACAAGTGCAATGGGTTGCCCAAAAAAACGCACTTTATTATCGTGCAATACTTTATGCCCGCGCCACTCAATTGCATTTTTAGGACGCTCGGCTGCATTGGAAATATAACCAGGTACACTGGGGCAATTGGCATAATAAATCACATCTAAAACACCAGGCATCGCTAATGCTTTGGAAGTATCTAAATTTTTAATACTGCCCTTAGCAATTGTACTTGTAACAAAAACAGCGTACGCCATATTGGGTAAATTATGCTCCGCTGCATATTTTGCTTTACCATTTACTTTATCAGCACCATCTACACGCTCATCTTCCCAGAATATTGTATTATTATTTGATTTCATTTTCTTGAATTGATAAGGTTAAATTTTAACACCAGTTTTAGCCACTTCTTCAATCGCATCCACAATGTTTTGATAAGCACCGCATCTGCAAATATTCGTATCCATATACGCTTGAATACTTGCCCTTGATTTTGCATTGCCTTCTCTTACACAAGCAACAGCTGACATGATTTGGCCTGAAGTACAATAGCCACATTGAAAAGCATCATTTTTTAAAAACGCTGCTTGCATTGGATGTAACTTTTCACCCTCACTTAATCCTTCGATGGTTGTGATTTTATTATTTTGATGGGTTAATGCTAATTGCATACATGATTTTGTACGCTTACCATTAATATGAATGGTACACGCACCGCATTGTCCCATTTCACAACCTTTTTTAGTACCTGTAAACGCTAACTCCTCTCTTAATAAATTAAGCAAAGTAGTTCTCGCATCAATTTCAAGGTTTAATTTTTTACCATTAATTGTGATCGTTAATTTTTCTTTAGGTATGGGCATTGGAACAATCGTATCCACAGAAAATGCCTTGACAAAAACACTAGGTGTTAAATACAATGCAACCAAGGAGGTCGATTTTTTTAAAAAACTACGACGGTCATCCTGTTGAAAACAAGGTTTCATAAAAAAAGATTTGATGTAATTTACAATTGAAAAATTAAACAATCTTCACATTACGGGAAAAACTTTCCTCCAAGGAGATCAAAGTTTCCGTGCGCTCAATCCCTTTAATATTTTGAAGTTCATCGTGAAGAACAAATCGAAGTTGTTGCATATCCTTACACACAATTTCAACAAACATGCTATAATTACCGGTAGTATAATTTACCCGAACTACTTGTGGAATATTTTTTAACGCTTGCGCAACGTTATCATACATGGAGCTTTTTTCAAGGTAGATTCCAATAAAGGCGATAATGTCATAACCCAACACTTTTAAATCCACTGCCAATCGTTTACCCTTGACAATACCCAACTCCTCTAATTTCTTAATACGCACATGAATGGTACCCCCTGAAACAAAAAACTGTTTGCCTAAATCCGCGTAGGAAACTTCGGCATCTTCCATCATAGCTTGAATTATTTGCAAATCCAGCTTATCCAAGCTTTTGTCAACGTTCAATTTTGGGGTATTTTTTGCCTCCATTTTTAACTATTTTTAAATATAATGGCAATTTATTAAACATTTTCTATATTTTAAAATAAATTATTAAAATATTTGCAACATATAGGTCAATACTTTAGTTTTGATTTATCAAATGAGGGAAATAAGTAGAAAAACTCAAATGAATAGTTCTTAAATACTGTGGGGTGATGAAATCTTGGCAAACATGCCTCCTCGTCTCGGAGGTGGGGATAACGGGATAAACGAAACATAGAGCCGTCTAGCAATAGGCGACCAGGGTGGACCACTCAACTTTGTGTTTTAGCTAACTGCCTCATGGAGGTTCGATCCCTCCCCCTACAGCAACTATTAGTCCCTATCTTATTGTTAATCAATTTGATAGGGATTTTTTATTCCCAAAACATATCCTCCCAATTTGTATCTATAGCTTGCGAATTTCTCGCAATCCTTCCTTCAATTTCGATAATCTCTTTTTTAGAAATTATTAACTGTAATTCATTGAATAAAACTCTTTCTTCAAAATGAATATGGTTCTCTAGTATTTCTGCAAATTCAAGAATTAAAGTTTCATTTGTTTTATCAAGGTGTATACTTGTAATTAAGTTAAATATTTTACTGTGCTCCTGTTCTGCAATTTGTCTTAAATTATTATTTGTAGGTAATAAAGTAAATAAATAACGTTCTTCATCTTTAAAATGATATTTTAAATCCGCTTCAAAAAAATAGAGTATATAATTCGCAATTCTCTCTGTAATAATTTCTCTTTTAATGCCCTGTCTAATTTTCCAAACTAATAGTAATCCAAAATGATGTTCTTTGGAATAAGAAATAAGTGATGATGTACGTTTGATTGGAGTGGGCATATTTTAAATTTATTAATTTACTTAATAAATCACAAGTTTGTAAAAGAACGTTTCAATCATTATGACTAAAATCATAAACGGTAATCTTTTAATAAATAAAATTATCCTTAACCTAAAAATTATGAAAGTATGTTAATTTAAAGTTTAAATTATCACTTCTGTTGTGACTATAATCATAAATATTTAAACACAGTTGCAGTAATTTTAAACATACAATTAATATAAAATAATTTGTTATGAAAAAAATTCAATTCATTTGCTTAGTGATACTCATATTATGTATTCAAGCATGTTCAGGATCAGGAAACGATTCAAAATCCAATGAACCAACATCCGAGACACCTTCTGTTGGTCAATCAGGTGTTATTGATGATGCATCACAAAAAAATGTGGTACAAGTTGCTGTAGGAAGCAAGGATCACACAACATTAGTAACTGCTGTTAAGGCAGGTGAACTGGTAGATGCATTAAGCAATGCAGGACCATTTACTGTATTTGCACCAACCAATGAAGCATTTAATAAACTTCCTACAGGTACTGTAGATAATTTATTAAAGCCCGAAAGTAAAGAAACACTGGTGGATATTTTACAGTACCATGTATCTGTTGGCGTGTATAAAGCAGAAGCACTTAATGATGGGGCTAGCATTGGACAAGTAAATGGAGGTAATATAAAAATTACGAAAAAAGATGGGGCTATTTATATAAATGGAACTGCTAAAATTATTGCAAGTATACCAGCATCAAATGGAATAGTACATGTGATTGACGCAGTTTTATTACCACCAAAAAATTAAGCAATTGGTTTTTTAAGTTTGGTATTATGTATACGGAAATTGCTCAGTGTTAACAACCTGAGCAATTTTTATTTGGAGCACAGTTGCAATACTTAAAGCTCTTTGCTTTGCAAGCTCTGCTTTTTCACCTTCAAATAAACGGTCTACGGTTTCATTAAATAATTTAAGCCACCTATCAAAATGCAACTTTGATAGTGCAAACTTTTGATTTAATGCTCTATGATTTTGTACTGGATTCCCAGAATATGATCCTGTATAGAACAACGTATTCTCCCAAAAATCATACATAATAGGCAAATGCTTCACCCAATTTACCTTAGCAATATCATCAAAAATATATCCAAGTATTTCATCCTTCTTTATTGTATCATAAAAAATATCAATAAGTTGAATTATATCATTTCTAGATTTAATATCATTTTTCATGATGTACTTTTTTAGTAAAACGAATCTTACAAATCTTTTTTATTGAACTTAATGACAGATAAATACATCGGAATAGCAGACCAAAGCATTAATACAAAACAACTTATTATAAGGCCTGTAACTGTACCAAAAAAATCTTTAAAGATAGCCCCGGTATATCCCATCATGGCTGAAACATCTAATTGCAGTAAAAGCAATATTCTGGCCAAATCAATTGGGTTAAGTGCACTCACTAAAAGCATTGGTTTTTCTAAAGGATAGTCGGCAAACTGAAATAATAAAAACAAAACAAGTCCATCAAATAATATTGAAAAATAAATCCACAATAAAATGGCTATTCCTATTCCCTTTGCTTTATCTCGAATTTGAACTGCAGCTAGTAATGCAATCGAAACAAATATGATACTTAATACGACGCCAACAAAAATGATTAAAAAACCAATTATATTTAATTGAAATAATAAAATAGGAATTCCGACACCAATAATGAATGAAAGTGAAAGTGCAATTGCCAAGCCGATTAAAAAGCTTAACCAAATGGTCTTACGCTGTAAAGGTTGACTCACTAATAGTTCAATGAATTCAGAACTATTGTAAATATAAATTGTTGAAAAAATGATACTAAAAAGAGGTAATACAATTAAAATAATATTCAAGACGCTCAATATACCCTTACTGGCATTATCTTCTAGCCCAAATACACAAAACGTAGCTATTAATAATATCAATGTATAAATGAGTATAATTTTACTTCTTAAAATATCCGTCATTATATATTTAATTATCTTTTTCATAAGTTACCTTTAATCATTACTGATGCAATTGCTTTAGTTAATTTTTCCTCACCTGTATCCGTTCTTAGTTGATCAATAGATTTATGAAATAATAAATTACCATCTTGCATATAAATTACTTCTGATACTAAATCATTTAAATCACTTAAAATATGTGACGTAATCAAAATCAACTTCCCTTTTTGTTTTTCAGCTATAATTTTTTCCTTTAATATTTCAGAGGAAATAGGATCTAAACCAGCAGTAGGTTCATCTAAAATGAGTACTGAAGGATTAAATAAAAATGCTAAGGCAGCACTCACTTTTTGAGTTGTACCCCCTGACAAAGTGCGCATTCTTTTATTCAACATACCAGTAAGTTGAAAAGCTTGAATCAGATCTTCGTCTACTTCATGTATACCCGTATTTCTAATATCCTTCATCATAGCTAATAATTGCCCAATCGTCATATTTTCGGGATACCTTCCAATTTGAGGCATATACCCAATTTCATCTCTATACAACCAGTCTTTGGCAATATTCTTGTTGTTAAATGTAATAAATCCACTATTCGGGATTACCATACCAAGTATACACTTGATAAGTGTGGTTTTACCACTTCCATTAGGACCAATTAAGGAAATACACTCTCCTTGACGACATTTAAGTGATACATTATTTAAGGCTTTCAACTTCCCAAATTGTTTAGTCACGCTGCTTGCAATAATCATAAAATATTTTTAAAAAACTATTGATTTAACATTTTCATAAGTGGGAAATTATCTACTAAGCTTATAGGTGTAAGACTAGGTATGATTTTTTCAGTTTTATCAAGTAAGGAAGTAATAAAACTTCTAAACAATATCATTGCTGGTGGATTTTTTTCGACAATCATCGAATACATGCTTACTGGCCTATAAGGAATATCTCCAACATGATCTTTATTAATATCATACCCATCATATTTATCCCAATAATTGTTTTTAAACCTATTTAAAACCAGATTTCCATTAGTGCCGACATCAAAAGTGTTACCCATAAAATTATTGCGTGCAATATCAACTTCCATACAGCTAGCTTGAATTTTCATTGCCCAGCCATTGTTAAAAAAATTATTCCCCAATACCTTAACTCTAGAAACTCCTTCCATATAAATACCGCTAGTGTTTTTGTTAAATTGATTTCCTTTAATATAACTATCAGAGATTTCCTTTAACAACAACCCATATGCAGCATCTCCCCAATTTTCTCTAAAATTGTTACGCAACATATGAACCCCATGTGAATACATCACTGCAACGCCTGCACCATTAGAAAAAAATGTATTTGACAAATAGGTATCGTCATTGGAATACATAAAATGCAAGCCATATCTTATATTATGCTCAGAATAATTACCCTTTATTGTTGAATGCATTACAAATTCAAAATAAATACCATCTCTATGACCTACAATGTGATTCCCCTCAATTAGAATACTATCAGATTTCCAGCAATGAATACCGTTTCCACTTTGTTGCTCTTCTTTATAATAGGCAGTGGTTGTGTTATTTCGAATGATACAATTTTTACCATATTGTAAATAAATGCCAAAATAGGTGTCAAACAATTGATTATTCTGAATCGTAACATCTCTACAATCATACATTTTGATACCAGCATAATCTTCTAAATTAGAAACACCAGAATGTATTAATTTAAAACCATCAATAGTTGAACCATTCGCTTTAATAGATAGAATTTCAAACTTATTTTCACCATCAAGCACAGGAAATTTGATGCCTTTTAAATATATTTTTTTAGCAATAACAATATTTCCTTCTCGATAAAAACCAGGGTGAACAAATACGGTATCTCCGGATTTGGCAAACTGAATCCCTGTTTTAATTTGCTTAATTGATTTACCTGGACCTACTTGTATGATATTAGCAAAACCAAATTTTGGTAAAATAAATAAGCTTGCTATTATAAGATAAAGTTTCATTCCAATAATGTTTTCCAATTCACTACTTCTGCTTTACTAAATTGCAAGTAATGGTTACTACTATCTATATTGGCAAAGGCAATTAAGTCGCCATTCATCGGACCTTTGTTGAATTCAGTTTTAACAACTATTGCTTTATTAGCATCAATTAAAGCATGATCATCTGAAAAATTAGTTAGATACACGGCTTTTATTTTTTTCTTAATATTGCCATGTTCCTTCATAAAGGAAATTAAACAGACTATATCATCAAAAAAATATACTTTACCTTTTTCTGTAACTAGCGTTCCGCCAAATCGATTATCAGAAACAGTCATTTTACAATTAGAACAAACATCTCTTCCAACAATAATTTTTTCAGGGCTTACATTACAAGAAATAATAAATAAAATAAAAAAAGACCACTTTTTCATTTGAGTAATTTTCTATTTATTAGAACGACTTTGACTAAATAAGATAACTAGTAAAACTATACCTACGAATATAAAAATCCAGCCACCTATATCTGGTATAGAGTAAGCGCCAAAATTTAATAATTGCTTATAGCCGATAAGTGGCGGCTGATAAGACATACCAGGAACTTTAATAGCTGCATCTGGATTTAGATCATGGCCATATTGATACTCCCACTTCCAAAAATCAGCCATGGCTATAATACCAAAACTTACAAATAAAATAAATAGACCATACAACAATTTTTTATTCGCAACTACAGCTGTTAACACAAATAGAAATGAAAAAAAGTAAATAATGTAGGGAATGATGACAAATTCCGGAAAATCTTTATCGTGAATTGTCCTCATGCCAATATAATGATTCAAGCCATTTATGATATCAACATTGCCTCCAATTCGGTTAGCGTAAATGGACATACTTAAGCCTTCGGGATATTGTGGCGCATTCAATTCAATGCGCCAAATAGGAACAAAAAGTACAGCAATTAATAACAACCCAGTAAAAAAAAGAATAACTCTTGCTGTATTGCCAATTTGTTTGTTTTTCATAATATAAAATTATATAGGGGGTATTTTACTCTCACCCCCTATATGTATTCAAAATCTTATTTCTCTGCATCAGGTTTAGGGATATTGGTCCCCAAACTAAAAGTAAGTGGTACATTACTACCAGCAGGTGACACTCTAACATACCCTTGCATCTCCTGATGTAAAGCACTACAAAAATCAGTACAATAAATGGGCACTATTCCAACCCTATCTGGTGTCCATTTTAATGTTTGTGTTTCACCGGGCATAATTAAAAGCTCCGCATTAGCTGCACCCTTAATTCCAAACCCATGTGGCACATCCCAATCTTGCTCTAAATTAGTTACATGAAAATAAACATCATCCCCCATTTTAATACCTTCAATATTATCAGGAGAAAAATGAGATCTGATAGCTGTCATATAAACGTGTACCTCTTTACCATTTCTAACCACTTTAGTATTTGACTCCCCTTTTGAAACATACTTGTTTGTGTTTTCATCAATCTTGAAAAACTTAGTACTATTATTTTTTATTAAATCAGCTGGTGCAATTTGTGCATAATGAGGCTCACCAATAGTTGGGAAATCAAGTATCAACTTCATCTTATCACCACTGATATCATATAGTTGTGCACTTTGAGATAACTCAGGACCAGTAGGCAAATATCTATCTTTTGTAATTTTATTATATGCAACTAAATATTTACCATTAGGATTTTTAGAATCTCCCCCAGCTACGCACAAGTGACCAACAGAATAATAAGTAGGTGCACGATCTAATACTTTTAAGTCTTTAATATTCCATTTAACTACTTCAGAAGAAACAAAGAAAGAAGTATACGCATTCCCCTTATTATCGAACTCCGTATGCAATGGACCTAAGCCTGGTTTTTTTACTTCTCCGTATAAAACAGATTCATATTTTAAAACAGGAATACCCTCAAACTCACCTATGTAATCTTTTGCCTGAATAGCTTTTAACATTTTTTCATAACCAAAAACTGGTATCACTGCAGCTAATTTACCACTACCTACAATATACTCACCAGTAGGACTTACGTCACAACCATGAGGTGATTTAGGACAAGGAATAAAATAACATAAATCTTTGAGCTCTTTAGAATCAAGTACAATTACTTCATTCATCATTTCTGAAGTAGCGGTATGTGTTTTTTCAGAATATTTATTATGTGCATAGCGTACAGATTGCTTTTTGCCTTTGCCTGCTTTTAAATACTCTTCTGCTTTTTTCCAATTCACCGCTAAAATAAAATCTTTATCTTTTTGTGAAGCATTTACTTCCAATAGTGTATTGGCTTGTTCAGTATTATAGCATGAGAAGAAAAACCAACCGTGAGAAACACCCTTTCCTGCCCTACTTAAATCAAAATTAAAACCTGGACATTGAATTTGGAAAGCAATTTTCATGTCTCCATCATCCTTTTTAACACTAATAAAACTTAATGTGCCTTTAAAGTTTTTCTTATAGGTATTAATAGGGATATCTCCAATTGTGTTATCTGGAGGCACACTAAATCTAGTACCTGCAACAACATACTCCGTATTCTCTGTGATAAATGGAGATGAGTGGTTACCTGCACTATTAGGTAATTCAATAATTTCAGCAGTTCTAAATGTTTTTAAGTCTATGCGAGCAACTCTTGGTGTGTTATTAGCATTACCAAAAACCCACTTACCATCATAATCGCCATTTGTTTTAGAAAGTTGAACATGGTGTAAATCATCCCACGGAATAAAACCATGAGAAGTATTTAACATAGGCTTAGTTTCTTCACTATAGCCATACCCTTTTTCAGGATCAACTGAAAACACAGGAATTACTTTCAGCAATCTGCCTGATGGTAATCCATAAGTACTAAGTTGACCACTAAAGCCACCTGATACAAAATTATAAAATTCGTCATAATGACCGGGAGCTACATATACTTTACTTGCAGCATCTGAACTAATAGTATCACTTGAGTTTTTAGGCTTACACGAAGTGAATGTTGCGAAAAGCGTAAAAGCCACAAGTAGATGTTTGTTGATGTTATGTATTTTCATAACTATTGATTAAAATGTTAAAAAATTAAAATGATAAGTTGTTATTTTTTTGAATCGTTTTTACGCATAAATTCATAAACATTTTTTGCTTCGTCATCGCTTATGTTTTGATTTGGCATACGCACTAAGCAAATTTCAAGTTGCGCCTGAACTTTTGGATCTTTATTAATCATTGCATCAGTATTGGTAACGAAATTCATAATCCATTCTGCCTTATGTCTACCTGTTACACCTTTCCATCCTGGGCCAACTAGCTTTTCTTCGGTAAGCTTATGACATGCACTACACTTAACTGTAAAAACTTTATTCCCCTCAGCTACTAACTTTTCATCTATTGTTGCTGGAACTTGAATATTAGAGAATTTGCCTTCTCCCCTTTGTGGGTCATATGAAGGATTTTCAGCGGTAGTAGAAGTATTGTTGTCTGGAGTAGTACTACTATGACTATTCTGGTTACCACATGCATATAAAATAATTAAAGTAAATAAAGTAAAAAATGTTTTTTTCATACCAAATTGTTTAATGAATAAATGATTACACAAGATTAGCATAGCTACATTTTTGATTTTATGCGTCCAGTCATAAATGGCCATGAATCACTGTTTTAGCGAATACTTAAAAAGTATTTTTATTTGATAATCAGATAGTTATAAGTAATTATTAGTCGTCATGATTTATATCATGTACTTAAATCATAAATGAGGATAACTTTAAATCAATAGTTCAATATATGATTATGGACATAAATACACTAATTGCTTGGGGCGCTGCATATAAACAAGTTATAGCAGATGAGTTAATTTTTTCCGAGGGGGATGATTGTTATTATTATTATCAATTAGTAAGTGGAAGTGTAAAATGGGTAAATATAGATGAGCAAGGAAAAGAATATATACAAACAATGATAGAACCAGGTGAATGTTTTGGAGAATTACCATTGTTTGATGAGGGACCCTATGCGGCTTCTGCCATTGCAGAACAAGATTCAGTATTGATAAGATTAAGAAAAGATACTTTTTTACAACTCATCAAGGAAAATCCTAGCATACATTTTCTTTTTTCCAAAATGATGGCTAAACGACTTAGATTCAAGTTTTTAATATTAAAATCAATTGTATACAATGCGCCAGAAGAAAGGATTGCTACTTTGTTAAAATATTTAAAGGATGAAAATAAAAATTTCTGTGTAAAATGTAATCAATTAAAATTGACTCGCCAGCAAATTGCAAATATGACAGGATTAAGGGTTGAAACTGTTATTAGGGCAATGCGACAAATGCATGAAAAAGGAGAATTAACCATTGAAAGAGGTAAAGTGTATTACTAAACTATGACTATACGCATAAAAGAATACACTATTAGGCGATAGCTTTGACGTCAATTGAATTCAGCATAGCTATGATACAAAAATGGATTCGTATTTGTTTTTTGAACTTACTTATAGTTGCTTTACTTGGTGTAGTACTTAGATACAAAATTGCATTTTCACTTCCTATAATTAATCAGAAACATTTATTACATGGTCACTCTCATTTTGCTTTTTCTGGGTGGATTACACAGATATTAATGGTATTGATGATTCATCAATTTTCACAAAAGTCTAAGCAAGATTATTTCAAAAAATTTAACTATTTATTATGGGGGAACTTAATCACTGCCTATGGAATGCTTATTTCATTCCCACTACAAGGGTATGGTTTATTTTCAATTAGTTTCTCTACGCTCTCTATTATCAACGCCTATATTTTTGGTTATCAGTTTTGGAAAGCACTTAATAAATCTGGCCTTCAATTGAATAGCTTTTTATGGTTTAAAGCGGGAATCCTATTCAACATAATTTCCTCCTTTGGTGCTTTTTCGTTAGCCTATATAATGGCCACATTCACAAATAATCAAACTACGTATTTAATGTCTGTATACGGATTTTTGCATTTTCAATATAATGGATGGTTCTTTTTTGGAATTACTGGCTTACTAATTGGCGTTATGGAAAATAAAATTATAAATAAAGGAAGATTACAATTGATATTTTGGATGTTTAGTCTTTCCTGTATTCCAGCCTATTTATTATCCACTTTGTGGCTACAACTTCCAACAGTATTGTTTATGCTTGTAATCATAGCTGCAACTGGTCAATTTGTTGCTTGGATTTTATTGATCATTGAAATAAGAAAGTGTAAAATAATTAATACAACTAATTTTAAAACATATGCCCAATGGCTATTTACTTTAGCAGCAATTTCTTTAAGTATAAAATTATTGCTTCAATTATTTTCAACAATTCCTATGTTGAGTCAAATAGCTTTTGGATTTAGACCCATTGTAATAGGCTATCTACACCTAATGTTATTGGGGGTCATTACTATATTTACAATCGGCTATGTCATCAATGCAGGATTCATTCAGATAAATAAGTATTTCACCTCTGGATTGATTGTTTTCATTGTCGGCATTATTGTAAATCAGTTATTTCTTATGATACAAGGCATCTACGCAATGAAATATATTGGGGTACCCTATATTAACGAAGCATTATTAATCGCAGCAAGTACCATGTTTACAGGTATGTTATTGTTGAATTACGGAAATTTTAAAAGTAAATACACAAAATGACCGTGATCATAAATCTCTTCACGCAATAAAAAGAGCTTTACAAAAAAAATGATGGAAAATATAAAGGAGAAAACATTAAAAAGTATAGTATTAGCGCACCACGAATATATTCCTGTGTTGGAAAAATATAGTTTGGATTTTTGTTGCAAAGGAGGGAAAACCTTAAACGATGCTTGTGCTGATAAAAATATTGCAGTAGATAAATTATTAGAAGAGTTGGAATTAACGGTGGCAAGCAAAAAACCACAAATGCCATTTTCAGAAATGAATGCAGAACAACTTATCTCATACATATTGATTCACCACCACTTTTATGTAAAAACAGCTATTCCAACTATCCATAACCATTTACAAAAAGTAGTTACAAAACATGGCTCAAAATTTCCTGAAATGGAGAAAGTGTTAAATGTATTTACTCAAGTAGCAGAGGAATTAATTTCACATATGGCGAAAGAAGAACAAATTCTTTTCCCAAGAATTAAGTCAATTTTTTCAAATGACTCAGAAGTACAAAAATCACATCATATTGGAGAGTATATTGACGCATCAATTAGTATTATGGAAGCAGAACATGAAATAGCAGGTGATTTATTATTTGCTATAAGAGCACTTACTAATCACTATACTGCACCCGAAAATGCTTGTACAACTCATAAAATATGCTTAGATGAGTTGAAGGCATTTGAAGAAGATTTACATCAACATGTACATTTGGAAAATAATATTTTATTCCCACTAGCACAACAAAGTAGCAATTTAGAAATGAAAAAATAATCATTCATTCGATCATTTTATTTCTTGATGCAACTAATAAGGATGACTAATATAATGCTAATAAGACCAACTTACTAGTTCACCATAACTTCATCCATAAATAACCAAGCTGGTGAGCCTGCGCCAGCATTGCCAGCAGGTATTTTATCCAAGGGAAGTGCAATAATTTTTAAGTATTTCGCTTGTGCTACAGGTGTTGCTATATTCAAGGTAAACTTACCATCTTTTGCTTTTTCAAAATTATCTTGTTTAGCAACTAATGTAAAATTAACGCCATCCATATATCAAATAACTGCGTAGAATAATGAATGTCATTTGCTTTTAATTGACTTAAATAAGGAACTAACCTTTTTACAAAATGATCAAACCCTGGTTTTTGTTTTGTCCAAGCAACTTCAGCAAACGCAATAGAGCGAGGAAATAACATATACTCCGCTAATTTAACATTAGTTACATATTCGGTCCATAAATTAGCTTGAATTCCTTTAATATAAGTTGCATCTAATTCATTTAAACCCTTCGGCATTGGATTATAATTATACACTTTTGAAAGTGGTAAAAATCCACCCCAAGCGATAGAATCTTTAGGATTAGTAGATTGATAAAAATTAAAATAACAATAATCAATTGGTGTCATGATTACATCATGATGTTGCTTTGCTGCTTCAATACCGCCAGCTTCCCCTCTCCAACTCATTACTTTTGCATTCGGCGCTAAGCCACCTTCTAAAATTTCATCCCACCCGATAATCTGCCTGCCTTTTGAATTTATATACTTTTCAATTCGTTGAATAAAATAGCTCTGTAAAGCATGTTCGTCCTTTATTCCTTTTTCTTTCATTAATAGCTGACAAAACGCCGAACGTTTCCATGCTTCCTTTGGACATTCATCTCCACCAATATGTATCACTGGTGAAGGAAAAATGGCCATGACTTCATCTAAAACATCCTGTAAAAAATTAAAAGTATATTCTGTAGGCGAAAATACATCCTCAAAAACACCCCAGGTTTCCTGTACCTTTTTTTCACTTTCAAAAGTGCTTAAAGCAGGATATGCTGCTATAGCTGCACTCGCATGCCCTGGCATTTCTATTTCAGGTACGATATTTATAAATTTAGTGGCGGCATAACGCACTAAGTCCTTCAATTCTGCTTGCGTATAAAACCCACCATAACGTTGATTGGTATTGCCATCTCCAGGAAACTTGCCAATAATGGTACCATTGCGATAGCCTCCAACCTCTGTCAGCTTTGGATACTTTTTAATCTCAATCCGCCAACCTTGATCATCCGTTAAATGCATATGCAAATTATTCATCTTTTGCATCGCCATGATATCAACTAGTTTTTTAACAAAGTCGATTGGGAAAAAATGTCTTGACACATCCAGCATTAAACCTCTATAGGATAAAGCGGGTGCATCCTCAATAAATACAGCGGGAATTAATTTGGTTTTTTTAAACTGTTCTGCTAATTGTAGAAATGTTTGAACACCATAAAAAATACCAATTGCGTTATTTCCTTTTAAAATAATTTTATTTGATGCGATACTAAGCGTATACCCTTCCTTATTCGTGATTGAATTATCTAAATAGATTTCAAATTTTGTTTTTCTATTAGATGATGTTTTACGGTATTGATTTAGGTTTTCTTTCAATACTTGAATAGTGGGCGTTACCATCGGATCAGTTATGGCACTTGCAATTTCAATTGTAGTATTTAAATCAAATTGACCCTTGGTAGTGGTTTCCAATTTATTTGGATAGGGTAAGATATTAAAAACTTGTGCACTTACATTTTGTACAAGTAATGATATTATCAAGCAAGCCAGTATACATTTTATTTTCATAAATTATTTATAACGATTTTGTAATTGGGTCAACATAAATATATTAATATCCCATTGTTTTGCAACAGGTTTATTTGAATAAGGATAACTTGGCATATAGGGTGCAGGGCCAAATTCAGTGGTAATGGTTAAGGGTGTTTTGTTTTTCTTATGCAATGCAACCACCTGATCCCACCATGAAAAATGTTTTTTTAACGCTTCTGACCATTCAGGTGCCCGAGGGTCATTTACTTGTGGGCCTTCGGGATGTCCAACCCTGGCGTGTAAATGTTGGGTATGCGTAATGGCTGCCTGTAAAGCTTCTGCTTGATCCTCCAAATAAGATTCATGAACATTACAAAAATGAGAGGCATCCAAAGTAAGTTTCACATTTTTATTTGCCTTTACACAAGCTTGCACAACGGGCAAATTGTATAAAAACTTACCACGATGCGTTTCATGTGCAATCATTACACCGGTTTGTTTGCTTATATTTTCAGCAAGTTGGATTAATTCCATATTTTTTTCAAAGCTGAAATAATCCTTCCCTGTTTGTGTATTAATTAATACAGGTTCAAAGGAGGCTAAATGATACAAGTATTTTGTAAAACTAGCCTTATGTGTTTTGAAATCCTTTTCCATGGATTGCCAATATTGACCTATTAGCCTAAGTTGGTATTTTTTTAATTTGACAAAAATATGGTCGCGCTCATCTTCGTCAAATGGAATATCCATCTCAACACCATCATAGCCTGCATTTTTTACATTCTTACAAAAAGTATCAAAAGATTTTTGGTTACCCCAATGTGGACAGTAATATGAAATATTATTACGCATAAAATATTTTATTTTTTCAAGATTGTTTTTAAGAACTCAACACCGGCTGGATTTTCCTTGATTCTTCCTGCTAAACTAATGGTATTGACAATAAATTGTCCTTTGCCATATTTAAACGATCCAGTCGCTAAATAACCAGCTGGATCCTCCCCAGCGAAATTACAAAGGCCACTAGTTGCCAATGGTTTAAAATTAGGCGCTTTAATCACGGAATATAAAATGGGTTGTATATAATCTTTGGATTTATCATACCACATAAAAAAATCTTTTGGCTTTAATGTTGAAGAAGACAAAACTTCATTACTAATGTTTGCAAAATAATAATTACCCATAATGGTGGATTGAATATTAAATTTATTGCTTTCAATTTCATAATCGCCATTAGGCCATTCGTTTAATATTGCCTTACCGCCATTTTTAACAAAAGCATTAATTTCAGTTTTATTTTTTTCATACTCTGCAGGACCATCAACAATGAGTACTTGCGCATTATTCATAACAGAAGCTATCGTATAATTCAAATCTGCGGCAATTTTATTTGCCTTGCTTAATTTATCTCCTAATACAAATAATTTCTGTGTTGATTTTTTGAAAGTGGGAAATACTTCCAAATCTAGTGAGTTGTGTTCAATACAAATTCCTTGTTCATTAAACACCCCTAATTTAACATGTGCAATAGTTCGGCTAGCAACTTCAGGAACGACAAATTTTATAAAACCTTGAAATTGTGGGGCATTAGATAATATATCCGCTTTCGCCATTTGCCTGACTACCGCTTTGCCATTGATAAATACTTCGTATTGAATGGTATGATTTAAAGGAATGTTGTTTTGATCATTTGAAATCCAGGCTTCAAGTTGCGTAGTGTCGCCCGCCGTAAATGAATTTCGATCGCTTCTAATAGAAGGTAATAATGGCGCTAAAGCATTGCGGTAAGTAAAGAAAGCTTTCTTGGGCTGCCTATCTACATCCATGATCGCTTTCATCCAACCTGCAGGCCAAGCATCAATAAATAAATGAACTGCGGCTGAAACATTTCGAGCATCCCTTCTGAATGATTCCGCAACTAACTTCATCGCCCAAGCTTGAAAATTTTGACTTTCATTGATCCAATTATCAAGACCAACTTGTGTGGGATACCACATGTAATGAAATGTATTGGTTTGTGATTTTGAAATTTTATTTGCGGTCCAAATTTTATTTTCATCATCATTTTGAGGTAGCCATTCTTTTGGATAATATTTCAACATGGTATTGAGTGGGTCTAATCCTTCAGCACCGAATTCACCACAGCCATACAACCAATTTGGTTTAATTAATTGCCAATACCCTTTATAAAATTTACCTAAATCTAATGCATGTCCATTGTACCAAGTATTATAACAATGTGCATCTGGAAGACCAGGACTTGGTGGATCATAGTCGCCATCTCCTGCTTTTATGACTCTATCTGGATTTGATAATAAAACGGCTTGATCCATTGCTGCAAAAACTTTATAAATGGCTTGTGAATTATCAAAACTCCTTTGAGGACTGCCTTCTGCATTTGGAAAACGTTCATTCATATAAGTAACTACTACCGTTGAAGGGTGTGATCGCACCAACCTTTCCATTTCTTCCGCTTGCTTGACCGCTTCCGAAAATTGATTCACCCTAAGTCCTCCAAATAAAGGAAGATCGGTTTGATTCAACATGCCTAGTTTATCACAGTAATCATACACTTCGGATTGTACTGGTCGTTGTGTGAATCTTAAAAAATTCATATTCGCCAGCTTCGCTAATAAAATATCATCAATGAGTTGGTTCCAGTTTTTATTTTTTACATCGTTTTGTTCAAACCCCATTGAATTAGCACCCCTTAATCGAATAGGCTTTCCGTTTAAAAACATTTTTCCTTTGGGTATGTTCACTGTATCCATGTGAAAGCTTCTCATACCAAAATTTTTATTCACCTTATCTACTTCACGATTAGTGGCATCTGATAATTTAATTTGTAAATTATACAACCAAGGTGTATTCGTTTCCCAACATTTAAAATCAGAAATACTTATTGGAATTTTAATATAATTTACCCCATACTGCATAGGCAGTGATTTGGTTTGCCAATCTGTGGGTTTTACTAAATCACCAATTCCAGGTATGTGAGTTGTACTTGCTAAATAAGTTTGATTTTCAAATACAGTGTCTTTAAAATTTTCACCATACAGGGATAAATTAATGGAGATATTTTTTTGATTTGTTTGCGTATTAAAAATTTCTAACCATACTTCAGCTTTACTTTCGTTTGTTATGGGTCGCACAAATACGTCTGAAACAAATAATGTGGACCTAGCTTCTAAATAGCAATCCTGGTAAATGCCCATGGCTGGCGGGCAAATATGCCAACCCTCTATTGGTTCATCATAGCCTAAACCACCAGCTGCATAAATTTTATTGCCAACCGTATGTACTCCTTTTTCATCTACTGAACCTGTGGTAGTGGGCTCGTTGATTACTTTAACCAATAAAGTATTTTTCCCTTGATGCGCATATTTAATTACGTCAAACTCAAAAGGAGCAAAAAATCCTTCATGCTTTCCAATAAACACATTATTAAAATATACTTCAGCTTTATAGTCCACCCCTTTAAAACATGTAAACAAACTACCCAAGCTTAACATATCCTCATTTAAAATAATCTCTTTGCTGTAATACGTAACCGCATGTCCAATGGGTGGTCCATAATGTGGCATTTTTACTTCCTGCCAATCGCCCTTTAAAAAACCTGCGTAGTGTTTTTTGATTGAGTCTAATTCCAATTGTAACTCCTCCTTAGTAGAAATTTGATGATTGTATTTAAATGCGTCACCTTGCATTAAACCACCAGGAAGTATTTTATTAGTTAAAACAGGGGGCGGCGGTTCAATTAATAAATCTTTTTGAAGTGCGTACTTTTGTGCGCCAATTTTAGCAAACTGATCTGTTTGGGCGTTTAACGAATATAGCCAACTATTACTACTTAAATTTAAGTAAATAATAGTTGGCTATTTTAAACGATTGAACTATTTATCCTAATATCCAGGATTTTGAACCAACTTTGCGCCAATATTTCTATCAATTTCGCTCTGCGGAATTGGTAATAAATTATTTTTTGCAGATACAGTAGCACTTTGAATAGCACCGCCATATTTTTTAACGCGATCAAATAGCAAACCTAATCTCATTAAGGTTAACATTCTAAATTCTTCACCATATAATTCTCTCACACGCTCATCTAAAATGTAGTTAATATCCATTTCATTCACTGAAGCTAATGGTGCTTTTGCACGCGCACGGATGGTATTTACATCAGCCAATGCACTAGCTTTATCACCTTTAGCAATATATGCTTCAGCCCTTAATAATAAGGTTTCAGGTAACCTCATTACATACTGGTCCTTAGTATATCCATAAATGAAATCGCCGGCAAAATGTTTGTCAGTGCCAAATTTTGTCCAGTTAGGGTAACAGTACCACATTGAATCTTCAGCAGCAGTTAAAAATGATTTAGGAATTAAATCACCTTTTTTAAATGCTGGCTGTGTAGAAGTTGCGGCAATGTCAGTATTGAAATAAAATTTACGACGAATATTCGTCTCATTATTTCTAATATCCCCATTTGAATTTGCCCAAACATCCCAGTTGGAGTAATTTGTTCCCCTAATAAATGAAGCGCCTCTGCCAATACTGTCAGCTGCCGTATTATTATGTCCTGCTTTTGCAAATAACCAATGTCTACACCAATAAGCACGACCTTGAACCATCCAATTGCCTTGTGTTGGATAACCAACACCACCGCCTGGTGTATTACGCTCAAATTGTGCTACCCAAATGGCCTCCTTATTACCCATTTGATAGTCGGTATTATTGATTTCATGCAAATCCCAATAGTAATCAGTTGGGGTTCCACGGGTTGTCATAGTTTCAGCTTTTCTAGCACCAAAACGTGTATTCATTAATGAATAGGATCCACTCGCACCACCAATTACTCTTGTAGCAGCAGCAATAGCGCCATCATAATCTTTCAAGATAATATTAATTTCAGCTAATAAGTTATCAGCAGCAGCTCTAACAACTCTTCCGTTAACTGTAGTTGTAATAGGCAAGTTTGCACTTGCATATTCTAAATCAGCTTTGATGAACGCATTACATTCTGCAGGCGTATTACGAACAAAATCAACTTTTGGTTCGGTAACTGGTCCTGCGATAATTGGCACACCACCAAATGCGATATTTAAATTACGATATGCCCAAGCTCTAAAAAATCTTGCTTCAGCTAGTAGTGCCTTTTTTTCATCCGCACTAATTACTGCATATTTATTTTCTACCCCGCCAATAACCGTATTTGCATACTTTATTAATGTAAAATTCCAGCTCCACCATTTTGCTGATTGTGCATCTTGAGAATTGATTTTTGTGTAATCCACCCAAGGCGCTGACGGATCTGCTATATAGATTGTGGTAGTAGCCGCAACATCAATGTTTACACCCAAGTGCCAATAATCGGTCCATCCATCTGTAGAATTATAAAAATATTGTACTTGTCTGTAACAACTATTTAAAGCTAACTCAAATTGTGCTTTTGTGATTAACGCATTATCTACAGTCAATCCGTCTTTTCTAATTTCTTCTAAAAAAGAAGTATCGTCCTTCTTACAGCTGATTAAAAAACAAAAAGCAAACAGAACAATTGATACTTTTTTTATTTGATTTTTCATAATATTATTAATTATTCTAGTGATTAAAAAGTTATTTGCTTAGAGTTAAGTGCATATTGCAAACTCACATCCTGCAAACGAATAAATGTACGAGCATGAGGATAACTATAGCCATAAGGATTTGAATAGTTAGGTCGCGCAAATGTATTGCTTGGAGTTTCAGGTGTCCAATATTCCTTATTTAACCAGTTTTGTTGCTGGTTATTACCAAAAGTACTTAAGTTATAAGTTGAATTTGGTGAATTATAATAATTTTCAGATCCACCACCCGTAATCGCATTGAAATTGAAATAAAATTGCCAATTTTTATAAGAAATTGTATTTGCAAAGCTCCAACTATAACGAGGTTGTACATAACCAACAATAGTTCTATCAAATGAATTTATTTTTCCGTCAGGTAAACCATCATCTCTTTTAGTTCCATTAATATCTAGTATTTTCAAATCACCTGGTTTTGCACCATATTTCGCAATGTAGTCAGCATCACCAGTTTGAACAATTCCTTCCACTTTGTAGTCATAAATAGCGCCAATTGGTTTCCCAATAAACCATCTATTTCCCAAATCATCATCTTCAATTCCATTACCATCAGCATCAACGCCAGTTAAAGCAACTACTTTATTTCTATTTAACCATAAATTTGCAGTGGCTTCCCAACGTATACCATTGGCACTTTTTGGTTCAATAATCACACCAGTAATGGATGCTTCAACGCCTTGGTTATCTACTTGACCAATATTTGTTCTAACAGATCCAAAACCCGATAAACTAGGCAATGACCTTGTTAATAATTGATCCGTTGTTTGACTTTTATAAATATTCAAATCACCACTTATGCGATTATTAAACATAGCAAAGTTTAATCCAAAATTTGTAGTGGTAGTTTTCTCCCATGACAACCCTAGGTTAGATAAGTTACCTTGATAAATAAATAAGGTACTTGTTGAACCAAAAACAGTAGATCCAGAGGATATATTTGCCATCGTTTCATAAGGATCAATTCCTTGGTTACCATTTTGTCCATATCCTACTCTAAACTTTAAGTAATTAACCACAGGTAAGGCTTTCTTGAAAAATGCTTCCTCACTAATTGCATAAGCAAGTGCCCCACCATAAAACTCAGCAAATTTTCTACCTGGAGCAAATGCGGAATAACCATCTTTACGATAGTTCATCGTAAAGTAATACTTGCTATTATAATTATAATTTAAACGGCCTAAATAACCCAAGTTTGATCTTTCTTCAAATGCAGATCTAACGCGTTGATTTGCTGGATTTCCAAGATGTAATCCATAGTAACCTAATGTTGTGGTACCTGCAGAATTGAAATCAGATGCTGAAGTAGACAAGGTAGAAACAGCAGTATAATCTCTTTGATATCCTGCCAAGGCGTCAAAATTATGATTTTGAATAGACTTTTTATACGTCAATAAATTTTGTATCTCCCAAGAATTATTTAAACCATTCGCCATACTTCCATAAGTATTTGCTAAAAATTTCGTAGGCGCAGCTATATCAGCAGCGTTATCGGGATTGATAAAATAGGTTTCATGTCTGAAATTTCCACTGACTGTTTCAGTTTTATTTTTACTAATATTTACCCTGAAATTTAATCCTTTAATATAAGGAATATCAGCAGCAACATATCCTATTATTCTTGTACTTGTATATTTTTCCAAATTATCATCATATTGCGATTCCCAATACGGATTGACCAAGTTTGCTACAGCTGGGGCTTTGTCTAAAATATTTCTAGCCTCATCCTTCCACTTATAAGCATAAGGTGTTCCAATGGTAGCTTGATCCATTCGTGGCACTAAACCGGAATAATCCCTTGCTGAATAATAAAAATTCAAACCATAAAATAACCATTTATTTATTTTTGCATCTAATTTCGCTGCAATATTATATTTTTTGAACTGATCGTTATCAATTACCCCTTTTTGGTTTAAGAAGCTACCTGAAACATAATAATTTACGTTATCAGACTTTCCTGAAACACTCATGTTCACATCATTTAATGGCGCAAACTGAGTAATTTCATCTAACCAGTTAATTTGTTGGCCAGCATTATATGCAATTAACTCTTTTGGATCCAATACTTTTTGAACAGATAAGTCCGCTTGACCAGCTAATTTTCTATTGTCAGTTCTCCATTTAATAAAATCTTCCCCCATACGCATTTCTGGTTTTCTAGTCCAACTTTGAACACCATAATTATTAGTAAATGTGATTATTGGCTTTCCTGCTTTACCCACTTTAGTGGTTACGATGATTACACCATTTGCAGCCCTAGAACCATAAATTGCTGCAGCACTTGCGTCCATCAACACATCAAATGATGCGATATCTTGTGTATTGATCTCATTTAAATTACCTGAAAAAATAACTCCATCTAAAATGACCAATGGCGCATTTGAAGCAGATAATGAACGTTGTCCTCTTACTAATATACTTGGAGAAGCTCCAGCAGTGGTTACTGCACCCACATTGACACCAGGTGTCCCTTGTAAGGCTGACAAGGCATTAACATTGGTCATATTAGATAAAGGAGAACCTTCTAAATTAATTTTACGAACGGCCCCGGTTAAATCCTTCTTTTTTTGTGAGCCATAACCAATAATTACAACATCACTTAAATTAGTAGCTTCCTGAGCTAACACGATAAATAAAGTAGATTTGCCTTGAACAGCAACTACCTTAGTTTCATAGTTAGTAGAGGAAACTTGTAAAGATGCATTAGCAGCAATGGTTAAGGTGAATTCACCTTTGTCATTGGTTAATGTACCCTTGTTGGATCCAACAACACGAACACTAGCGCCCGAAATTGGGTTGCCCGCAGCATCATTGACTTTACCATTGAGCACTGTATTTTGAGCAAGTGCTTGCGTGGATAAGAATAGCATAAAGCAAAATGTAAGCAATCGTAACATGTTTAAATTTTTTTAAAAGTTTTATGTGAGTGGTCTCACAGGTTTATATACATACACAAATTAGCGATTGACAATTTGTTATGAAATTAAAAAAAAAGCCAATTATTGTACTTTTTTGGCCTATCCAATAATTAAGTTTATGTAATTAGTAAATATTATTTAATTTATGTGATATATTTAAATACTTATGAAGCCGATTTTAATAAAATTAGATACAACACCTTCTTATTCTATCAGAGAAGAACTCGATAGTAACCAAACTAGCAAATACTACTATCACCCTCAGGTGGAAATAGTCTATTTTGAAAAGGGCAATGGTATTTGTATCATCGGAGATAAAATTTTAAATTTTAAATCAGGGGATGTTTTTATACTAGGCAAAGAGCTACCGCATCTTTTCAAAAACGACGACAGTTACTTAAATAAAAATATAAAAGTACGGACATTGGTTTTACACTTTTTAGAAGACTTTTGGGGCAAGGATTTTTTAAATCTTCCTGACTTGTTGAAAATAAAAACATTATTAAAAAAAGCAGAAAGGGGCTTACTGCTTAAAGGAAAAACAAAAAGTGCCGTTGGTGCTTTGATGCAAAAAATGTTAAATGCAAACGGATCTGATAAAATTTTACTTCTTTTGCAAACTTTAAATTTAATTGAAAAATCAAAGGAAAGAAGCGTCATATTGCCTATTGGTTTCGTGCCTTTAGTCAACGAACATGTTGAGGACAGAATTAATGACGTTTACTCATACACCATCAAAAACTTTTATAAAAAAATTGATACCAAGGAAATTGCTTCTATTGCTTGTTTGAGTAAGCATTCCTTTTGCAGATATTTTAAAATAAAAACAGGTAAAACATATACTAATTTTTTACATGAAATTAGAATTAAACATGCATGTAAATTGTTAACTGAAAGTAACCTAAGTACTTCTCAAATTAGTAATGAATGTGGCTTTGTAAACTTTGCTAATTTTTTCAGGTATTTTAAACAACATACTGGGAAAACACCTGCAGAATTTAAAAAAATAAATTCAGAATCTCTGATAACCGATAATTGATAAAAATGAATGGCTTGTTTTATCAATTTCAGGTATTAAAATAAATATTGCTGTAATGTCTAAAAAAAGCAAGGCCTGCATTGAAAATGAAAGCGCTTCCTTATCCATTAACTTAGATGGAGGTGCCATCATTGACTTCCAGCTTAAAGCTACAGGCATTAACCCGCTATCTTTTTCATATCCAAAGAATTTAATGCCTGTAAATAATCGAAACGGGGCAGCCTACCAAGGTCATTTTTTATGTCTAGGACGATGGGGCGAACCTTCATCGGGAGAAAAAAATGCAGGACTACCTGATCATGGTCAATTAGCAAATATGACATGGGAAAATGCGATTTCGACGAAGGATGACTATTTAGAAATGCATGCAACATCTGTATTGGAAGGATTAAAAGTTAACCGCGAAATTTATTTAGATCCAGTCTCCCCTATTTTCTTAGTCAAGGAGCAGGTTGTAAATTTTAATCCACTAGGGAGGTTATGCAGTATGGTGCAACATCCTACCATCGCAGCACCATTTCTTGATAATAAAATAATGGTAGACTGTAACGCAACTATTGGCTTTGACCAATCCGACTATAAAAATATCGATACCAATACGATACCATGGGAACAACAGAACATGGAATTGCATCAAAAAAAGATGAACGCGGAATTGGACCATCGAGAAGATATTGTACGTAGCTATATTGTTGCAGAAAAATCAAGTTATGGATGGATCACCGCTTATAATCCTACTAGTAATATTTTGATAGGATACCTGTGGCCAAGAAAAGATTATCCTTGGATACATATTTGGGAGCATGTGCAAGAAGGTAATTTAATTTACATGGGACTTGAATTTGGAGATTCGGCTATTCATCAACCATTTCATGAAATATTAAATACGCCCCTACTATTTAATGAAAAAACTGTCGGATTCATTGATGCAGGTGAAACCATTGAGAAAAAATATATCTCCTTTATGATAACGCCTCCACTAGGATTTGACGGGGTGTGTGATATCATGATAGAAAATGAAAAAATTAAACTAATAACAAAAAAAGATATTGTAAATATTTCATTTACCGAAAACGCATCAATATTATATGAACTATCAAAATAAAACAATTGTAATTACTGGGGCCGCCAAAGGCATTGGCGCTGCTTGTGCTAAGGTTTTTTTGGAAGCGGGTGCAAATGTTGGGCTTTTAGATATTGATGTTATAAGTCCTACTGACAAAGAGCGATCCATGTCAGTAGTTTGTGATGTGTCAGATGAAAATGCAGTTAAAAATACCATTCATAAAATTAAAAACCATTTTGGGTCGGTTGATTACTTGATTAATAATGCAGGAATTCAGCGATATGGTTCGGTAACAGAAACCAGTTCCGATGATTGGGACTTAGTGATGAATGTAAATTTAAAAAGTTTTTTTCTTTGTGCTAAGTATGCAATTCCTTTTATGCTAGAAAGCAAAAAGGGAGTGGTCATAAATATTGCAAGTGTGCAAGCTTTCGTAAGCCAACAAAATGTTTCCGCTTATACAACAGCTAAAACTGCCATATTAGGACTAACCAGAAGTATTGCGGTAGATTATGCACCCCTAATTCGATGTGTAGCAGTTTGCCCTGGAACTATCGATACCCCTATGTTACGTGACGCTATTAACTTGTCACCAGATCCGGCAGCGGTGATGGAGGAATGCATCGAGATGCATTTACCAAAACGTATCGGTACCCCTGAGGAGGTCGCGGAACTTGTAAAATATTTGTGTGATGATAAGTCATCCTTTATTACAGGTCAAGCATTTAGAATTGATGGGGGACTTGGTATTACAATTGCAGGAAGTAAGAAATAACAATTTTAGTGCATTTGAAATTTTATTCAAAAACAAAAAACGAAAGAATTTAAATTAATTAAATTATGAATATTACCATTGACGATATTGAAATTTTCGCAGACGGGCTAGACCATCCAGAATGTGTTGCAGTCCACCCAGACGGATCTGTATGGGCAGGGGGCGAGGCAGGTCAAATATATAAGGTATCTCCTGACGGACAAGAAATAATTGAAATTGCAAATACACATGGATTTATTCTTGGAATTGCCTTTTCACCAGATGTATCATGGCTAGCTATTTGTGATATGAAAAACCATTGTGTATGGAAATTAGCATTGGCAACAAATGAGTTAACAAAATTTGCAACAGGCGCTGAAGACGTTTCATTTAATATTCCCAATTATCCATGCTTCAGTAAAAATGGAAAACTATGGATATCGGAAAGTGGTGCATTTAGACAAACCACAGGTAAAATATTTTGTTTTAATCAACATGGTCATGGTAAAATTTGGCATGCTGGTCCATTTAATTTTTCAAATGGCCTTGCACTATCTTTAAATGAAGACTGGCTGTATGTTGCTTGTACCTGGCTTCCTGGCGTTGAGCGCATTGCCATTCATCCAGATGGGACTGCAGGTAAGCGCGAGGTTTACTGTAGTTTACCGCGAAGTTGCCCGGATGGATTGGCATTTGATGCAGATCAAAATCTTTATGTTAGTTGTTATGCTCCCAATTATATTTATAAAATTAGTCCCAAACAAGAAGTCCATTTACTTATTGATGATTGGGAGGCCCATGGTTTGTGTAACCCAACCAACCTAGCCTTTGGCGGTAAAAATTTTAATGAATTATTTACAGCTAATCTAGGTGCTTGGCATATTAGTAAAATTAAAATAAATGCAATTGGTCAAAAACTAGCCTGTCATAAATAAAATATAAATTGATAAGCAAGATTAAAAACCAATTGAGTTTCCCCCGTCTACTGGAAGACAAACCCCTGTTATAAAATTGGAAACATCAGCTGCTAAATACACAGCAGCATAAGCAACATCTTCTGTTGTTCCAAATCGGCGTGCAGGCGTGCGAGAAAGAATTTTTTCTTTTCGCTTTGGATCTTTTTCCATGATATCTAAAAACATTTTTGTTTCTATAAAACCAGGCGCAATCGCGTTGAATCGAACACCCGTATGCGAATACTCTGATGCAAGTGATCTTGTCATACCTAATAAGGCTGTTTTAGCACTGCTGTAAGCGACCACCTGTGTAATACCAAAAAGTGCTGCCATGGAACTAATACTTATTACCGAACCTTTTTCTCGAGGCATCATATATTTTAATACGGTTCGAGTGAGTGCAAAAACACTATTAATATTAGTATCCATGACCATTTGAAATTCAGCATCTGTTACTTCAATGGAAGGTTTTTTATTGTGAATACCCGCATTATTGACTAAAATTTCGATCGGCCCTACTTCCTTTTCAATGGTCTCTACTAATTTTTCATGCGTATCTTTTTGCGTTACATCATTTACATAAATAAAGCAATGATCACCTAGTGCTAATTTCGCAGCTTCCAATTTAGTAATATTTCGACCCGTAATGGCCACCTTTGCGCCAAGCGCAATATATGCAGCAGCAATGCCCAAACCAATTCCAGAACCACCCCCAGTGATTAGGGCGACCTTATTGGTTAATTCAAATTTATCTTTCATTGTAAATATTTAAAGTAAAAAAATTATAAAGTTAAAAATACTTCAGCTGCTATTTTGATTGCATGATCAACCTCTTCTTCGGTATGTACTGCACTAATATACCAAAGCCCACGTCCAATAATTCTGATTTTGCTATTATGCATCCTAGCAATAAATTTTGCCAATTTTGCTTTGTCACCTGAAAAGGTATCTCTATAATCATTAAAAGCTGTATGTTCTGTAAAAGCAAGAATAAACATGGGGCCAGGACCTTGCACAAGTACTTTTTGATTTGCTACAGCCGCTGCTTTTCTTAATCCATTCATTAATTTATTTCCTAGCATAAACATGCGTTCATAAGGTTGCTCTTGTTCTAAAACAGAAATGGTCGCAAGTGCGGCGGCAACCGTTGGATTACTTGAATTCATGGTGCCTGCATGTATCACTTTTGATTCTTCTATTAAAGACATCCATTCCCTTTTACCTACAATTGCGCTAATTGGATAACCACTTCCCAACGCTTTTGCAAAAATTGAAATATCCGGCACGATATTAAAATATTGTTGTGCCCCACCCAAACTAAGTCTGAAACCAGTAATCACTTCGTCAAGTATAAATGCACTGTTATATTTATCGCAAATGGATCTAATCCCTTCTAAGAAACCTTGGGCAGGTAAAATACACCCATTATTACACATGATTGGCTCTGTTATAATAGCCGCAATTTCATGATGCATTTCCGACATTGTCTTTTCTAACAAGGCAAGATCATTCCATGGTAAAACAATAAATTCATCTTTCGATTCAGCTGAAATACCCTGACTCCAAGGATAAATATTAGGGGAAGTTCTATCCCCCAAAGCTTCTAATGATGGGGTTGATAAACCCCAGGCAACATTGTCAAGCCAACCATGATAATGGCCTTCAAATCTGATGAATTTCTTCTTGCCGGTTTTTGCCCTAGCTACACGAAATGCAGTTTGAACAGCTTCTGAACCATCTAAGCAAAAACGTAAAAGTTCCGCACTAGGTATAATTTCGTTTAATTTTTCAGCAAGCGCTATTTCTTTAATGTGCTGCCCTGCAAACATTTGACCTTGTCTTGAATATTCTTCTATCGCAGTTAATACAGTGGGATGAGAGTGCCCTAAAATCATGGGTCCTTGACTCAAAGTAAAATCAAGATATTCATTTCCATCTACATCATATATTTTACTTCCTTTGGCATGTGTGTAAAAAATGGCATGCGGATGATTGTACTTTCTAAATTCAGAACATACGCCACCCGCAATTACTTTTTTGGCGCGTTCCAATAGAAGCGCAGAATTAGCATAAGATATTTCAGACATAATATATATTTTTTAATGTTTAAATTTATTCGTTTTCAAATGGAAATAAAGGAACGCTTCTTTTTTTGTAATTTAATTGGGTTACATCTGCTTGCGTCACACCAGGAGTATTCATTTGAATAAAGTTTTTACAAACTTCTGCATAAGCAGCAATAGGGGCATTCACTCCTTTTGCAACAATTGCGTTGAATGAAGTAGGGTCAATATTAAAGGCAGTAAGTTGTACTAAACTATACGGTGCTATTCTTAACGAGGTTAGCATTACAACATCCTGATTGTTTGTTTTTACGATGGCAATATTTCCCATATCAAAATGAATTTGTCCGCCATGTCTAGGCTTGTGTTCATCAAATTTTCCATGCCCCTTCCAAACTAAGGTAACTTGTATAACCCTTGTTTCAACTTTTTCATGGCTTACGCCAAAATTAATTTCAACGGATGCACCAATCTCAACATCCATTAAATTAGCTACACAAACTGGATCATAAATACAGATGAATGTATTTTTTATTCCGGCATCCTCTAGTTGGTCAAGTAGATAAATACTATTACCAGGTGCGCCTCCACCTACATTGTCACCCATATCTAATAATAAAACAGGCTTTTCAATGGTATTCACTTTATTAATTAAGGAAGCTATTTCATGTTTGGTCCCAACAAATAACCCTTTGTTGGAATAATTTTCAATCTTTTTAAGGGCTACATTTCCTATCTCCCGATCCCCATTTGATATTACAATAAGTGAAGCGCCCATTTCATGTACATCAGCATAAGGAAATCCGAGTAAAATACTAGCCGAAAGGATCCCATCCATTTCACAAATTTCAGCAGATAGTTGTAACAAATATTTATATGGATTTTCTCCAGAAAATTGCTGCTCTATACCTATTATAAGTGGCAGTGACGAAAAAATTTGAACTGGTTTAATCTTACCAAGAAGTAAATTAACCATCATGCTTGCAGCTTCCTTACCTGCATCTCTTTGATCAATGTGCGGATTTGTTTTATAAGCAACAAGTGCATTTGTTGAATGAATCATTAGCTGACTAACATTTGCATGTGGATCGAGTGTTCCAATAATTGGTATTGTATCGCCTACAGTTGCTCTCAATTGACTAAGCCAAAAGCCATCCATATCATCATATGCTTCGCAAACGCCTGCGCCATGAGGCACTACAAGGCAACCATCTAAGGGAAGTTGTTGTTTTATCCTAGTGATAGCCTCCTGTAAAAGAAACTCAAAAGCTTCCTTAGTCACCTTACCACCAGGCGTAGCTTCCGCATAAAGTATTGGGACAATTTCTATTTCGTTCATTTCTAATACTTCAATCATTCCGCCCAATTCATGAAATGAATTTTTGTATTGCAGTATTATATCATTTTCAAAAAGTAAGCGACTTTCCTTAAATTTATTAAGGGTCGTAGGGGCAATTACGAAGGTGTTTGATTCATGAACAATACCTAATAATGCAACCCTCATAACTTTTAATTTATATCTTTTTATACGGTGATGATTAGTGCATCATCCAGCCGCCATCTATATTCATTGATTGCCCTGTAATTAAATCACTATCAGCAGAAGCTAGAAATAAAAATGTTCCTTCTATATCACTCGTCTGAATTCTCTGCGGAATAGCTTGAATGTCAATTAACATATTCGTTGCTTTTTCCTGTGCTTCCAAAGAGCCCAATTTTTCCAATTCATTCTCTGTATGTATTGCTCCCAATATAATAGCATTGACATTTATATGATGCATGCCAATTTCGTTGGCGAGTGCCCGAGTAAATCCTATGATTGCACCTTTTGATGCTACATAGTGCACATACCCTTTTTGACCAGTTAAAAAAACAACAGAAGATACATTGATTATTTTTCCATAATCTTGTTGCTTCATCAATGGGAAAACTGCCTTAGCACATATAAATTGTGATCTTACATTGGTTGCCATGACATGATCCCAATCTTCCACAGTAATTTCATTCCAAGTTTTACGTGGATCAATTCCTGCATTATTTACTAAAATATCAACCCTGCCAAATGTTGTAATGGTTGCTTGAATCATTTCTTGCACTTCAACCTCATTAGAAACGTCAGCACAAAGAGCAATTGCATGACCGCCTTCCTGTATGATTTGCATAACTACTTGGGCTGCTAAATCAGCTTTGGTATGATAATTAACAACTACGCTTGCGCCCTCCCTTGCAAAACGAAGTGCAATTGCTTTACCTATGGATTCAGCAGCGCCTGTTACAATTGCCACCCTATTCTGTAATCTCATATTTTTTGCTTTATCTGTTTACAATAATCATCACCTACTAGTACCCTGCACCTTCCATTAGTCCTTTTAAATACCCCCATGCAAAAAGTCGACCATCTTGACCATAACCAGGATCTGAATTTTTTTCACCTTCCATGGTGGGTACATGATCAATTCGAACAGGACCATCAAAACCAATTTTTTTATAAGTTTTCATTGCTTCAAACATATCCGTTTGTCCATCATCATGAAAAGTTTCTGAAAAATTTTCAGCAGTACCACGCACATCTCTGAAATGAACATAAAATATTTTATTTTGACGACCTAGGTCTTCTATTTCATCAGGTATTTTTTCTCCTGCGGCAGCCAAAGTGCCTTGACAAAAAGTAACACCGCTATTTTTACTTGGCACGAGG
Organism: Chitinophagia bacterium; assembly: GCA_009920495.1. Classification (GTDB taxonomy): domain Bacteria; phylum Bacteroidota; class Bacteroidia; order Chitinophagales; family Chitinophagaceae; genus Sediminibacterium. The sequence goes on along the minus strand of RFZW01000003.1, from coordinate 16,533 downwards.
TCAATTGCTTTTTTTAGCGCTGCTACACTGGTAATTATTCTGGCTATTCCCTTAATGGGTGAAATAGGTGGATCATCAGGATGTAAAGCCAATTTAACATTTGATTCTTCAGCTACAGGAATTACACGTTCTAAAAAATATTTTAAATTATCCCAAAGTCGCTCCTCTGTTACAATTCCCGCTTCCGTTAAGGGCGCGTCTTTCATTAAACTATGATTGTAACTAGTAACAATAGCGCCGCCACGTGTAGGCGTATCTATAGCGGTTCTAACCCAATTAAACTGCGCCATAAAATTGTAGCAAAAAATAGGAATATTTAGTGCACCCATATTACGTATCATTTTTATACAATCCGCAATATCCTGATCACGACCTTCAATACCAAGTTTCATTTTATGCATCTGGGAATTAATTCCCGGCTCAATAACTTCAAGTTTAAAACCAAAATTTTCAAATCTTTGCTTCAAGGCTAATAAATCCTCATACTCAAAAGACGTTTCCCCATTTTCATGTAATGGCAAACGTGAAACTGCATGTGTAACGCCAACTTGCTTGGCTAAAGTCCAAAGCCTATCCGGGTATAAAGGCAATACATCCGCTATTTTCATAAATTTTTATTTACTATTTGATAATCTCATATAATTTCTCAAAACATATATTAAAAGTAAAGTCCTTTAAATAATTTGAATGTGATTTTAAATTTGATTATAACATATCTTCTAAAGTCCAATGATTTTCCCATCGTACATCTAATTCTTCTCGTATACTTTGATAACGAATATCAGTTGAAAGTCGAATTCTACCCATTGCATCCACATTGTCTGTGGCAGCATGAATCATATAAGGATTATGAATCACCATATCCCCCGCTTCATAATCAGCAACCAACCAACGTGTATTAAATTTTTCAGCCATCGCACCTAAATCCTTTCCAACCCAACCTCCTTCAGTCATATTTTTATTATAGGCGCTAATGCGTTCTTCAGGAAACAGGTTTTTATTAATGATTGCAAATTCTGCCTCCATTTTTTTTCCCAGTAAAGCAGATCCTTCCAGATAAACAAGGCCTCCCATTTCAATCGGCGTATCTCCCAATGGAATCCAACTTGAAACAACTTTATCATTACCGCCACGCAAATAAATTAAATCATAGTGTGCAGGCGTAGTGGTTGGATGTCCTTTCAATAATTGGTTGGAATGATCAGGTGTTTTATAACGTACAATTTTACGTTTATGTAAATAACTTGGACTTTGAAACAAATCATCATAAAACTGCCAAAGTTTGGGTTGAAGACAAAATGCTTCATAAGCAGCGGTCCTAACAAATTCCATTAAAATTTTTGGATTATTTTCAGATTCACTGTTGCCTGAAAAAAAACCTTCCTGCGGGTCGCTTTCTGGTTGTAACAATCCTGAATTTTTATACGCATTAAAAAAACGGCTTCGTAATGATAAAACTTCGGCTTTATCAAAGAACCCCTTTAGCCACACATACCCTTGTAATTCAAATATTTCGCGAATTTTTTCAATGGGCAAATTTGCTTGAGTGGGGTTAAGCGCGCCTAAACGATTCGGTTCAGCCGAAAGCGGATAACCGTTACTAAATAGTGGCTTTTCGAGTTGTCTTAATAAATCCATATAGCTATATCTTATCTCTATACTTGATAGGTGTGCCCCCTAAATTATGCAATTCATTGGACCCCCTTTGGACAATCATTGCCAATATTATATATAATTTAGCCATATTTATACAAAGGATGAGATACACATTTTGGCTACACCTGGATGGGTTTTATGGTAGGAATTAAAATTTTAATGATTAACCAGTTGATTAAATAAATAAAAGATACAAGGACGAAAATATAATAATAGCTATTGGTCGCTTGTAAGAAAAGCCCTATAAATGAAGCGGATAGCGCCGCGCCTATGGCTCCAATAAAACCGCTGAGTCCCATCATTGAACCAACTGCTTTTTTGGGGTAAATATCTGAGATCACTGAAAATAAATTTGAAGCCCAGCCTTGATGGCCAGCGCAAGCAAGCGCAATTAGAAGCACTGCCATCCAAAGATTGTCAACAAAAGAAAGTAGCATTAAAGGCAATACTAATAATGCGTACATAAAAATTGATAATTTTCTTGAAAAATTAATCGATTTGCCGGATTGAATCAATTTAGAAGAAACCCAGCCACCGCTAATTCCACCCAAGCTAGACACTGAATAAATGATGATGAGGGGAACTACCAGTGCAGATAAATTGATACCCTGGGTTTTGTTTAAAAAATCTGGAATCCAAAATAAAAAAAAGCCCCATACCCAATCGGAAATAAATCTTGTTAAACAGATGGCATACGTCTGTTTGTATTTTAGTAGTTCTGCCCATCTTAAATTTCTATCCTCCACAATTTCAGTATCATCTTGGTTGATAAATGCTAATTCCTCAGGTGTTATTTTGGGATGTGTTAATGGACTTTTGTAAAAAGCCAACCAAAAAGCAATCCAAACAAAACCAAATGACCCAGTAATAATAAATGCCCATCTCCATCCAAGTGAAATAGTAATTGCTGAAACAATGATGGGTGCAGCGATTGCACCAATCGTAGAACCTGAATTAAATAATCCAATGGCAAAAGCACGCTCTTTTTTGGGGAACCATTCTGCCACTGTTTTTACAGAAGCTGGAAAATTTGCAGACTCCCCCAAACCTAATGCGGCACGAGCTAATGCAAAGCTTTTAAATCCAGTAGCCATTGCATGAAAAATGGCTGCAAGGCTCCATACTAATACAGCCCAAAAATATCCAATACGCGTTCCAAACTTGTCCAAAAAACGACCAGTTAATAGTAATCCAATTGCATACGTAATTTGAAAGGCAGAAACAATATATCCGTAATCAGCTTCACTAAAACCTATGGAAGGATCCTTTTCAATAAAAGGTTTAAGGATACCTATGACCTGACGATCAATGTAATTAATCGTTGTTGCAAAAAATAAAAAAGTCAAGATGCGCCAACGGTAATTTTTTGATTTCAAAATGTACTATTTTATTAAAACGATACCTATAGGATATAACATCAAAATAACAATTCTAAAATCTGGCTATCTTTAAAATTGATTATTACATAATTCCAAATTGTTCAAATGCATCTACAGTGGACATTCCAGCCTCCAATGCTTTCCTAACCAATTTTTCTCCTCTTGATTTTTCTAAGGCTCTTGAGAATGCTTCTTCTTCTGCCTCCTTAGGTACAATCAAAACACCATCCCTATCCCCAAATATAATATCTCCTGGTTTTACCCTTATACCATTGAATTCAATTTCAACCCCATAGTCAATCACTTTACCACGTGGACCCTGATCCTGGGCATAAGTACCTATTGAAAAAGTAGGAAAACTTAATTCCAAAATCTCATTGGTATCTCTGCTATACCCGTCTAGCACTGCTCCAGCAGCTCCAAGTTTTATGGCACGCGTACTCATCAAGCCACCCCAAAGTGCATAATTAGGAGACGCCCCAGAACATATATATACCTCATCCTCTTTTAAACTATCAAGCGCTTCAAACAAAAGGCCAAAAGGCTTTTGCATTATTGGATTTCGTGACTGTTCCATTACCTCACTAAAAACATCAGCTTCTAATACAGGCATGGCCCTGCCAATAGTTACCATGGACGAATCAAGTGGTTTCAGGTGAGGTGATAAAAATTGCTTCGTGTATCCCATTTTATCAAGTATATCTCCAACAAGGGCTACAAACATTTCTTTTTTTGCAAGTTCAAACATCTCTTTGTCGTTTTTCCAAAGCATATATTATTTTTTTAACGTTGTTATAAATTTTAAACCCTTTATCTGAATTTTATTTTTTTACTCCTCACATGTATGAATTAACTTTCATCGGTATCAATAAGTTTCAATGCCGCCTTCATATAACCCATTGCAAATGCCATCCCAGCATACCATGGAGCATCACAATTCATTTGTGGGGTATGGTCAGGAATCAATACTCCTTTAAAATTATTTTTTTTCAAAATTTTAAGTATTCGTATCATATCCACGTCGCCCTCATCTACAAAAACCTCTTTATAGTTAGGTGCTTTCCCCATCACATTTCTAAAATGGATATACCCTATTTTTCCTTGCTTACTATATTGATTCGTTGCTGCATATATATCACCTTCAGTCATTTCGGATGCGTTTGCTTAAGAAAAGGCAGTGGGGGATCATCAGGATGTGCCGCTAATGTAACGCCAGCTTCCTCGGCTACAGGGATAATTGCATTTAAAAAATATTGTAGCCGCTCCCAAATTTCATCAGTAGAACAGGGAGGAATAAATCCTTCTGGGGCATTCGCATCATAAACCATATTCCAAATCATCCCGTTAGGCACTGGGCTATCATCAACAAATTCCATTCCAACCGAAAGCGCACCACCCCTTGCATAGGTGCCTTGCGTTCTACTAGCCACCCCTGCAAGTGAAAAATAATATCCAAAGGTGGGTATACCTGCTTTGCCAACATTCCTAATTAATTCTTTTATCCCTTCCAATTGCTCATCTCTTTTTTCACCTGCTAAAAGAACATCATACCACATGGCAGGATCAAAATTTTCAATAGCCTCTAATTCAAGACCATGACTATTAATTTCTTTTTTTAAACTTACTAAATCTTCTAAAGTCCATATCTCCCCTGAGCCCGCTTGACCCCATCCCTCTTTTTGGCCTAGTGGTTGACTTGCACTGTTCTTGTTATTTTTTTCATGAGAAAAATAATCTACCAAATGCACAACCAAATGGGTCGCACCACACTGCTTCGCAAATTTATAATGCGCTTCATTCAGCATATGTTTATATAATCCGAATCCTAATTTCATGATTTGTGCATTTACAATTATTAAATCAACTTCGGATTTTTATAATTGATAAATAATGGGGTTAAGGGGTGTAGCAACTACTTCGCCAATAACTGCACCAGGACACCAAGCATCCCAATCGGCTTGTTGGTTTTTATTTTCGGGCGTCTTTAATTTAATATCCTTGTCCATATAAATAATCGTCATCACTTTTCTCATTTGGTTTGATTTATTTGGACCAGCACGATGGTATAACCAACCTTTATGAAAGCTAACTTCCCCTAAATCAAAAGCTTCAATTAAATGAGGGTATCCCTTTGATTTTAATTGTTCTTGTAAAAAAGATTGACTATCGTCACTAATTTCTTTGTCTCTTCCTGCTACCAATTGATCACTACCAGCACTAAATTCTAATGGCCCCCAATCCAATGGAGTTTCTTGCAATGGCATCCATGCAGTAATTGTTTTATCTGAATCTAATGGCCAATAATATTGGTCAGCATGCCATGGTGTATGACCGCCACTTGGTTCTTTATATAGCGCTTGATCGTGATAAATTCTTACACCTGAAACTTGTAATAAATCTGTAGCAATTTGCGCTAAGCGTTTTCCAAAAACTATTTCCTTGACATTATCTGAATTTCTCCAAATATTCATTATTTGTAAAAAGGCTTTCCCATAAGTATCTCTATCCTCCAACGCCAATTGTTGTTTGTTTAAACGATTTACCTCCTCTGTGATAATCAAATCCATGTATTCAATAACTTCCTTACTTAAAACTTGCTTTAATTTTATAAAGCCGTTTTCTTTGAAATAAGCAATTTGATCATTAGATAAATGATACGGCGTATTCAAAAACGCTGAAACTGTTGGTGGCATTTGGCTCATAAATTTTTAATTTTAAAAGTTCACTAATTAAATATATAATATACTATAAACATCAAGATAGCAATGACTCCCCACATTATTTTAACCGAATTTGAAGTACTAAATTTTTGGGCGATTGCAGGATCATTTTGGTCTACTAATTTTACTATTTCATAATGGGGCTTAGTAAAAAATGAAACAGTGATCATAAATATAACTAAAGCCGACATCATGTAAAAACAAAGTAACATAAAATGAGGCCAAAATTCCTTTGAAGGGAACCCGGTGAGTTGACAAAGTCCAATGGATAAACAAGCAAAAGTGCCAATATACAAAGTAAGTTCGGCCGCCCTAGGAGTTGCTCGTTTCCATAAAATACCTACAATAAAAACGGTTGAAGCCGGAGGCGCCAAATAAGTTATTAACGCTTGGCCTAAATCAAATAAGCCTTTGTCTGATTTGGAAAGTAATACTGCAACTAAAACAGATATAGAAGCTGCTAAAATAATGATTCTTTTCCCAATTTTTTTAACCTGCGCTGTGTCAGCGGTTGGATTAATTTTTTTAAGATACACATCCATTGCAAATACTGTACTAAAAGAACTTAACCCATTTGCTACATCATTGATGATAGATACTAATAAAACACCCAATGCAATTCCGATTAATCCCGTAGGCAATAAACCATAAACCATAGAGATATAAGCGTGATCGGGATTTGCTAGCGGGGCAAAAGTTCCATTTTGCACTAGTACTAAGCACATAATTCCTGGCACTAAAAATAAGATTGGCATCACAATTTTAAGTGCTGCTATTAATAAAGTTCCTTTTTGACCATGATCAACATTTTTTGCAGCAAGAGTTCTTTGTACAATGGTCTGATCCGTGCACCAAAACCATATTCCAATCACAGGATACCCAAGTAACATGGCATGCCATGGATAAACTTTATCATTTGTTGGTTTAAGTACTTGCCAATATTCTTTAGGAACTCCATTAATTAAATTTTCAATGCCACCAACTTTGTATAATCCTAAAAAAAAGATTAGCATTGAAATAGCAATTAATACAACTGATTGAACAACACCAGTATGTACAATTGCACTTAGGCCTCCATTGACTGAGTAGGACATAGCTATCACAACTACCAATATTGCTGAAATATAAATAGGAACTCCTGTTAGCTGATTAATTACAATGCCACCAATACATAACATAAAACTTGACCACACAATTAGTGAAGAAATCATTGAAAAATAGGTATAAAAAGTATGCGATCTTTTCCCAAAACGTTTCATTAAATATTCTGGCATGGTAGATATATTATTTGCCAAATACCTAGGAATAAATAAGAGAGATAGTAACATTAAAAATACCCAAGCAAGCCAATCAAAATTAGCCAATACCATGCCACTTGAATAAGCTGCGCCAAAACTAGCCACTAACATACTAGGGCTTACATTTGTACTAAAAATAGACAAACCCACTTTATACCAGGGTAAAGATCTTCCTGATAAAAAAATATCTTCCGATGCTGCAATTCCACTAACGCTTTTTCTTTTGCTTATGTATATTCCTATCAAAACAAGAAAAAGGATATACCCAAATATGACAATTGCATCTGCTAGCCCGATTTGAATTCTATTCATGATTGAAAATATTTAATTAGAAAGTAAGTAGGTTTATTTGTTTGTAAAAGATAAACTTTTAATATATAATTTATTGATTTCACTCAAAACATTTTCTAATGCTCGCTTATTTAATATAAAATCTTGTATAAGTATGCCCGCATGATCTTGAAAATACAAATAACCATTATACCTTGGACGTATAAAGCCATTTTCCATTACGGGTAAAAGAGTACTAAAAAAATCATTGCATAAAAGATTGTTCTGCTCACTCATCCAAGCAGATTTATGACCAGCTTGCCCCCCATTTTCAACATAAAAAGTTGATTGGCATTTTGGAGAAACAATGGAAGTCAAAAATGCCAATGCCATATCCTTGTGTTGACTAAATGCAGATACCGCTAACCCAGTGCCCCCAATTGTTGATTTGAGCCTTTGGTTATTTAGAGAGACCATATCAGCATATTTTAATATTTTGTCCGAAAAACCTGCTCTCGAATAATTAGAATAACAATAAGCAAATGGGCAATATAAATAATCATCTGATAAACTCATTAACTCTGCAACGCCAATTGGATTAAGCTGAAACATTTTTTTATCAACCAGCGTGTATAATTCTTTCATTAAAAGTAATGCGGCCTTCCCTGATTCCAAATTGACTACTTCTTGTTCATTTAAAAATGGGGTGGTCCCACTAGCAATACAGAACATATAAAAATTCATCAATAAATCAATAGGTATCGCCGGGACTGCCACCTTCCCTTTACGCGCAAGTTCAATTAAATCATCCCATACCAATGGCAATGTAATGTTATTCTTTTCAAACAAATCAGGTCGGTAACTAGCTGCAGGCGTGGCAGCATCAATGGCAAGTGCCCACTGATGTCCGTTATATTGATAACTTTGATGAGATCGTCCAACGGAATTGTCCAACTGGTCCTGTAAATAATTTTTTGGAAGATAGCTTTCTAAAGGCAAAACACAATTAGTGGCAGCAGCACATCCCACCCAAGGATGATCAATAATTAATAAATCATATTGCTCCGTTAGTTTTTCAATTGGGAAATCTGCAAACTCCTGTAATGATCTTTTGGTCCATTGTACTTCTATACCTGGATTTAATTCGGAAAATCTTTGAGAAAAAGCTAGCAAGGGAGATATGCCCCTACTGTGCCCCCATGTAATACCCTTAATAATAATTTTTTCCATTTTATAAATTAAAAAGAGTTTTGAAAATAGTCCCTAACTATAAAGCTGTTCTTAATTTATCTGGTTCAGATGATAAAATCAATTTGTTCATTATTGGATATAAGCCATGTCCTATCTCAATAGGTGCTTGTAAGTTCCCATTTTTAAAAACAATGGGTTGCTCTATAATATCGTTTGTATTTAGTAAAGAGAATTCTGTTCTATTGACTTGGTCAAATGCCAATGCAAGATGCGCATTAATTTCAAAAATTGAATTTCCTAAATAAACCGGCAAATTGTGCTTTGTTGCAAGGGCAATACACTGAAGTGAATAGTCAATATCCTTACCGGTTCTTATGCCATTGATACCACCTTCGTTTACGAATTCATTTATTTGTTCAAAATTATTAATATAGTCATGCCCAATAATAGGAATGGGGCTTCGAGATGTTAGTTCCTTGAACCCCTTTATATCATCATTAGGCAAAGGATCTTCAATGTATTCGAGTTGTATGCCATTTTTTTGATAAGCTTCAATACGGTCCAGGGCTATTTGCCAAGTCCATGCCTCATTTGCATCTGCTGTTAATTTTATGCTATTCCCTGCTACAGATTGTATTAACTTAATTCGCGCTATATCGCGCGCTACATCAGGAGCTCCAATTTTTATTTTGATAATTGAAAAGCCGCGGTTTAAAAAGTTTTTTGTTAGTGCAACTGTTTCATCATCGTTTAATGGATAGTCTAAAATACTTCCATAACTTAAAGCCTCTTGTTTAATACAAGTAGGATTAAGTAATTTATAGAGTGGCACATTTTTATCCTGTGCCATCAAATCCCAAATAGCCAAACGGATAGATGCATCCATTTGTGAAAGTCCAGAATGAAAATTTTTTCTTATTAATTCTAAATTATTGGGATCTTGATTTTTTAATATTGGCCACCAAGTTTGCTGAAATAACACATCCAATTCACTATGGCTAGGCAATTGCTTGATATACCATGCGCCTCTTGTAAAAGTTCCCTTCCATACAGATTCAGCATAACCCCAACCCATATGACCATGATTGGTTTTAAGATTAATGCACAATACTTCTATTTCATCATAATGGCAATTATTATCGCCTATGACACGTCCTAGAGGAATTTGTAATGTATATATTTCATAGTCTTCAATAAATAACATCTTAGAGTTGTGTTGTTTTATTTTAAATAATTTCCATTGCTATAGTGATGTATCAAATTCATTTTTGACCATTTTTTTGCAGTATCAACACCCGGAAGTGCTCTTTGTATATTTGACATCATCTGATTCCAAATTTTCACACTCGTATCTGCGGATAAATACAAGGAATCCATCTTTGCTAAATCAGCGCCTTCTGGATAACTATATTCCATAACCACTTTATCCTCAAATCGATATATTTTAATTTCCTTTATCCCACTCAACTCATTCGCTTTTTTTATAGCTGGCCAAACACTCTTACTACTATGTAATGAATCATAAAAATGATACACTGCCGAGTCTGGCACCAAATTAGTCATCATTACAACGGTTGTTAAAGGAACTGATTGCGTTAAATTTGGCGTACAATTAATAAATAAAGAAATGATTAATAAAAGTGACGCAACACACTTAAGAAAACTATTTAATGGAGAACGCATAAGTCATATTGGTTTATAAATCAGCAACTTAAGTGACTACTACAAAATAATATTAAATTGAATAACATTCCTATTGACAAAATAGCTAATTGCTATACTTTTTTGACAATTATAGGCAAAAATTAAACTTAAAAAATACGCTTATATAGTAAAATCAGGTATGTGAATAAGGGGATTTTCATAAACAAAATGTAAGGCCAAAGCTGAAATACTAACGCTTGTTTTTTTACAATAGACATTTAATTCTTTTGCTCTTTGTAAATCTCTAGCTGGAATCCATGAAGGCTGCTCCTTGATATACGTTTCTAATTTACTACCCAACAAACCCATATACAAGGGGCTTGCTTGCCAAATGTTAATTTGCTGGTTTTGCAATGCTAGATATTCATTCGTTAATGCCTCTTGATTTAAAATATTAAATCGATTATAGCCCATAAAATGATCAAAATACTTAGATGATACATATGGATTAAAGTCTACTCCATAATTGCCGCCAATACCAATTGCTTTAGCCCAACCATTTGATTTAATCTCAAGTAAAGTATCTATGGCTGCTTGTATTTCATGCAATTTTAATCCTGTTGGATCATGTAAAAAAAGCACATCAATACTAGACACTTTCAATGTTTCCAAACTTTCAGAAACACTTCTAATTAATCCAGCAGGAGAAAAATCATAGGTGTCGGCATCCGGATTGTCTGCTTTTAATTTTCCAGCTTTGGTGCTAATAAAAGGCTTTATCCCTTTCCAAGTGTACAAAGCTTTTCCTAAAATGGATTCTGCATCAGCATATGCTGGCGAAGTATCAAAATGATAAATACCTTGCTCCAATGCATAGTGAATAGTTTGTTCAGATTCTGCAAAATTCACCGGGCCCCAAATTCCTGCTAAGCCCGCAGTACCCATAACAATTTTATCTCTTGATGGTAGACTCATTTTAAAAGTTAATTTGAATATTTGGATACCGCTTTCTAAATTGATCAACACCGCCTTGGGTGATTTTAGTATTCCAGCAATATATAGTTTTTAAATTATTACTCAGATTTAATTTAGCTAACCCATTGTCTGTAATAGATGTACCCACAATATTTAAATAACTCAATTTTGTAAACTGATTCAGCAAACTGATTGCATCATCATTGAGCGAAGTATACGCTACATTAAGTTTAATTATGTTTTTACAACTATTCAAATTAGCAATCCCTTTATTTGTAATTTTTGTGTTTGCTAGATTCAACCAAACTAAATGACTATCAAGTATTGAAATTTTTTGTGCCTGAACATCATTTAATAATGCTGCATTCATCGCACTTAAGTCAACATATCCCACCCCTTTTGAAATTGGATGAACAATTAAACCTAACTGCTTTAAAGTATTTATCTTATTTGAATCCACTAAAGATGTTTGTGGTAATGAAAGTGCTGGAAATGCAGGGATTATTTTACTAGCTATTAAATTTTTAACAGTGTCATTCAACAAAGCATTTCCTAATTTATCATTTACTAATGCCCCATGTTGCACCCACCAATAGATTAAATTAATTTCCTTATTATTAAATTGGGGCTTCCCCTTGGGCGGCATGTGTTTGTCATTGGCTGGATCCAATAACATACGTTGAATCATTAAGCTTTGATTGGCATTATAAGCAGTTAATGCAGGACCTTTTTTGCCGCCTTTTAAAATTAAATCAATGGAGGTGAGCTGTAAATTTCCTTTTTTCTTTTCACTATTATGACATTGTATACATTTCGCATCTAATAAGGGATAAATTAATCCCTCAAAGGTGTTGACTTGTGCTTGTTTTTCTGGTGGCAATGCCGAAATGCTATCTATAGAAAGCGCTTTTTTAACTTCCTTATTCCCAGCTGATAAATCCAAACTCAAATAATCAGCACCATGTGTTATACTACCTCCAAAATGGCCTACTAAAAAAAGAACGATTATAATAATACACCAAAGTGACTTATTCAAATTATCAAAATACACATTGGCCGAAAAAAACATTTTAACTATAACTAACAGTATGCATAAAAAACAAAGTATCCAACCTGCATATTGATGGTTATTTAATAATTTTTCATCATAGCCACCATCTAATGATAATAACCAACCCATGGTAGCAGATACAATAGCAAATACGGTTCCAATGACCGTACCAATTAAAATTGCTTGATCAAATTTGGTTTTATTTTTTAATTGGATTAACTCAAGTATAAACGTAAAAATTAAAATCCCAATGGGCAAGTGCACGACTAAAGGATGGAAGTGACCAATGAATTCAGTTATCATGCAATTAAATTATGTATCACATTTCCTGACACATCGGTAAGTCGGTAGCGTCGGCCTTGCGTTTTGAAAATAAATTTTTCGTGATCAATGCCTAACAAATGCATTAATGTGGCTTGAAAATCATGCACATGTACTTTATCATTTACCACATTGTGCGCGAAGTCATCCGTTTCCCCATACACTAAGCCTGGTTGAACACCACCACCTGCCATCCAAATTGAATAAGCACCAGGATGATGGTCGCGACCAAAACCTTCTGGAGTTAATTTACCTTGACTAAAACTAGTACGACCAAATTCACCACCCCAAATCACCAAGGTATCATCTAATAATCCACGTTGTTTTAAATCTTTCACCAATGCCGCTGATGCTTGATCGGTTTGTTTGGTGGCTCTTTTAATTCCTGAGGCAAGTGCACCATGGTGATCCCAACCTAAATGATATAATTGAATAAAACGAACATCTTTTTCGGCCAAGCGTCTTGCCATAATACAATTATGCGCAAAACTTCCTGGCACTAATACATCCTCGCCATACATATCTAAAATATGCTGTGGCTCGTTGGATAAATCTGCAATATCTGGAATGGCTAATTGCATTCGGTAAGCCATTTCTGCTTGATTAATTTGACTTTCAATTTCGGGATCATGCAAATTTTCATTTTGCAATTGATTGAAGTTTTTAATAAAATCAAGTGCGCGACGACGATCCATTCGATCAATACCATCAGGCGTATTTAAATATAAAACGGGATCCTTTCCAGTCATAAATTGTACCCCTTGATGATGTGAAGGCAAAAAACCACTACTCCAAGCAGCACTTGAAATTGGCTGATCCCCGCCACCTTTAGATAACAAGACAATAAAGGAAGGTAAATTTTCATTCATGCTGCCCAGGCCATAGCTCAACCATGATCCTATACAAGGACGGCCACTTAATTGATTACCAGTTTGTGTAAAAATAACTGCAGGCTCATGATTGATTTGATCTGTAACCATTGACCTTACAACGCACAAATCATCGATAATAGAAGCAGTATGTGGAATTAAATCTGACACATAAGTACCGTTGGTTCCGAATTGACTAAAACTAGTTGCTGGTTTTGCCAATGGGAATGAATATTGATTGTTTACCATTCCAGAAACTCGATTTTTACCCATGACCGAAGCTGGAATTTCCTGACCATGCATTTCATACAACCTTGGTTTATAATCAAACAATTCCATTTGTGAAGGACCCCCACTTTGAAATAAATAAATCACCCTTTTTGCTTTTGGTAAAAAATGCGGGGACCCCAATGGAACATTTTGTTCTTCTAAGATTTGCGAAATTATTTTTTGTGATGGCTTGCCGTTACATCCCAACAAAGATCCAAGTGCAATACCTTCGTGCATGCCAATTATTTTCTTGTTAAAAATTCATCTGTATTCATTAATGCCATTGCAATGGATGCAAAGCTTGCAAGTTCAATTTTATTACTTGTGTTAGGTTTCAAGTAACCTATATTAATTAGTTTGTTTGCTTTATCAGGATGTAATGTAAATTGTGCCATTTCGGTTGAATACATTTTATCTAATAAATTTAATTCTTTTACATTTGGATATCTTCCAGTAATTATAAAAAATCCATAATTTAATTGGTCCTTTAATACTACGCCTGCTTCATTCATCATCCTTAAAGCAATATGTGTAGCTGCCTCCATCATTTGTGGATTATTCAACATTGCCAACGACTGCATAGGTGAACTAGAAACTGTTCGTTTCACTGTACAAACTGTACGATCGGCGGCATCAAATATTTGTAAAAATGGAACTACGCTAGTTCGTTTCCGTATAGTATAAATACTTTTTCTGTATAGTCCCTCCCCTTCCGCTTGCAAGTATTTATATCTCCAAACCTTATCGGTTAACTGCTCCCATAAATCAGTAGGCTGATAAGGATACACACTGGGACCTCCAATTTTTTGAACTAATAAATTACTTACAGCTAAAGCATTATCACGAATCATTTCAGCAGGATACCTATAACGCGGGCTGCGACTTAAATAAATATTTTGGGGATCTTTTTTAACTATAGTAGCGTCGTTCAAAGATGATTGTTGGTAAACAGCACTCATAAATATTAGCTTTTGAAGTGCTTTGGTATTCCAACCATTTTCACGGTACCATACAGACAAATAATCCAATAAAGCAGGATGCGATGGCATGGCACCTTGGTTACCAAAATCGTCAGATGTTTTTACAAACCCATTGCCAAAAATCATTTGCCATATTCTATTCACTGCGACCCTACTGGTTAAAGGATGATTGGGCATAAATAACCACTGCGCCAATCCGTACCTATTTTTGGGCAAATGATCGGGAAAAGATAAAATTGCATTAGGCGTATTGGGAAATACTTGTGTGGTTGGATCTGTGTACAATCCTCTATTTAAAACATAAGTAGGACGTGGTTTAGGCAAATCGCCCATCACCATTACTTCTTGAACTGAATCATATAAGTCCGCCAATTGCTTTCGTGCATCATATAATAAAGGATTCAACTTTGCGAAATCTTCTTTCTCCCCCTTTAAAGGAAATTGCTTTTGTTGAAATAAAAATTTCGCCTGGGGCTGATTCAATGTATTGTTGAATAAATAAAATTCGTCTACTTCGCCTTTAGGCATTGATCGATCTAATGTCCGAAGTCCAAAAACAAAACCGGGTAAAGTTGCTCCTTTATGTATACTGTAGAATGATTTTATGTGTTTTACCAAATGATCATATTCCACTTGATTCGTTTGTTTTTCACCATTCACAAACATTTCAACACCATTTGCTTTACTGTTACCGTTATAGCTAATGGCGATATGATACCATTGATTTGTTTTTAAACGAAGTGGCGATAAAACGCTAATTGCATCATGCGGAAAATTATGAATAACCCTAAAATTTAATTGGTTATTTTTCAATACCAAATCATAGCCTTGATAACCATACCTATGATAATCCGATTTGTGAAAAACCGTTGCTAAGGGATAATTTTCAGGAACTTTTAACCAAAGGCTAAATGAAAATGGCTGGTACCTCTCAAAATCTCCAATTTTTTCAGGTGGGAAAGCAACCATGGTCTCGTCATTATATTTTAATGATTTACCACTGATACCTTGCCCAAATTCTGCATTTCTAAAACTAGCGTTTATAGATGGGTCAGCTTCATTAATAAAAAATGTTCGCTTTGGATCTTTTTCATTTGTTTTATCAAAACTTAATTTAGCCAACACCATTTTTTGGAGCGATGTTTCAATATTTTTATCTCCTTGTTGAATAGCCGCTGTAATCGCTTTATCCTGATTTAATTTGTAATCGGACTCTAATTGGCTGATATACTTTTTAAAGTTTTGAATTTTTAGTTCTTCTTCTTTTTTTGTTAGTAATAATGTAGGTCCTGCCACCATATCATTATTTCCATAATTAGGTCCGCCTTTTTCAAAAGTGCTGTTAAAAAATGCGAATAAGGAATAATAATCTTTTTGACTTACAGGATCATATTTATGATCATGGCACTTAGCACAACCTAATGTTGTTGCCATTAAAGAGGCACCCAAGGTATTGGTGCGATCAGTTACATATTCGACTCTAAATTCTTCTTCAATAATACCCGCTTCTGAATTTTGTTTGTGATTACGATTAAAACCAGTAGCCAAAACCTGCTCCTGTGTTGCGTTTGGCAGTAAATCACCGGCTAGTTGCCAAGTGATAAATTTATCAAAAGGTAAATTTTTATTATACGCATTAATGACCCATGTACGCCAAGGGCTTTGATCATAATGTTTATCATCAAGGTAGCCATAACTATCTGCAAATCTGGAAACATCAAGCCAGTATTCAGACATCCTTTCCCCATAATGTTCACTTGCTAAAAAACGATCTACTAAGTTTTCATACGCTTTTGGACTTTTGTCTGAAACAAAATCATTGATTTCTTTAACCGATGGACTAATGCCACGAATATCAAAACTAAGTCGACGAATTAAAGTTAGCTTATCTGCTTGTGGCGCAGGTTTT
>RFZW01000200.1 GCA_009920495.1 Chitinophagia bacterium | reverse complement strand
AACCCAGTATTCTGCGCTAAATCCTGACCTAAAATGGCTTCGAAAATTAGTTTATGGAAAAATATGCCAAGATTGATTCATTCAATTACTAATATCATTAACTTTGCGCCTCGGAAAAATAGGCTTTTTTGGAAGCTGTTTTTCCGAAAATTTAAAAATAAACAACCCTAATATGGCGGATTTAAAATTACAAAGGAACTTTGGTATTGCTGCGCACATTGACGCAGGTAAAACAACTACCACAGAACGTATCTTGCGTTACACTGGTATGATTCACAAAATTGGTGAAGTACATGATGGTGCTGCAACAACGGATTGGATGGAGCAAGAAAAAGAAAGAGGTATTACAATTACTTCTGCAGCGGTAAGTTGCCAATGGCAGTTTCCGACTACATTAGGAAAAAAAGATGCGAATACAAAAGATTATTATTTCAATATTATTGATACTCCAGGTCACGTGGATTTTACCGTAGAGGTGGAGCGTTCAATGCGTGTATTGGATGGTTTGATTGCATTGTTTTCAGCAGTGGATGGTGTTGAACCACAATCTGAAACAGTTTGGCGTCAAGCGAATCGTTATAAAGTACCACGTATTGGATTTGTAAACAAAATGGATCGCGCGGGTGCTGATTTCTTAATGGTGGTAACACAAGTAAGAGAAATGTTAGGTGCAAAAGCCGTGCCTTTACAATTACCAATTGGTGCAGAAGATCATTTCACTGGTGTGGTAGATTTGATCAGAATGAAAGCAATTATTTGGGATGATGCTACAGAAGGTATGACTTATGTAGAGAATCCAATTCCTGATGATATGAAAGAAGATGTGGATTATTGGAGAGCACAATTAATTGAAGCCGTAGCAGAATACGATGATAAATTAATGGAGAAGTTTTTTGAAAATCCAGATTCTATTTCTGAAGATGAAGTACATGAAGCCATTCGTAAAGCGACGATCGATTTAAGTATCGTTCCAATGATGTGTGGATCTTCATTTAAAAATAAAGGCGTACAAACTGCATTAGATGCTGTTTGTCGTTACTTGCCTTCACCAGTGGATGTAGATGATACAGAAGGAACAAATCCTGATACTGGAGAAAAAGTTTACCGTAAACCAAATGCAAAAGAACCATTTGCAGCATTGGCATTTAAAATTATGACCGATCCTTTCGTTGGACGTTTGGCGTTCTTCAGATGTTACTCTGGTCATTTGGATGCAGGTTCTTATGTTAAGAATATGCGTAGCGGAAAGAACGAGCGTATTTCTCGTATCATGAAAATGTTTGCGAACAAACAAAACCCAATCGATTTTATCGAAGCAGGTGATATCGCCGCAGCGGTAGGATTTAAAGAAATTAAAACTGGAGATACATTGTGTGATGAAAATCATCCAATTGTTCTTGAAAATATGTTTATACCAGAACCTGTTATCTCGGTAGCAGTTGAGCCTAAGACGCAAGCTGACGTTGATAAAATGGGTATGGCAATTGCTAAGTTAGTTGAGGAAGATCCTACTTTACGTGTTAAAACAGACGAAGATACTGGTCAAACAATTTTATCAGGAATGGGTGAGTTACACCTTGAGATTATTGTAGATCGTATGCGTCGTGAATTTAAAGTAGAAATTAACCAAGGTAATCCGCAGGTAGCATACAAGGAATCATTCGGTAAAATGATCGAGCACCGTGAAGTGTTGAAAAAGCAATCAGGTGGTCGTGGTAAGTTTGCGGATATCGAATTTGAAATTGGACCAGCGGATTTAGAATGGTTAACTGAAAATAAAGACAAGCATTTCCAATTTGTAAATGATATTTTCGGAGGATCTATTCCAAAAGAATTTATTCCTGCAATTAATAAAGGATTTGAAACTTCAATGACACAGGGTGTTTTAGCTGGTTATCCAGTGAACAACATGAAAGTTCGTATCACAGATGGTAGTTACCATGATGTGGATTCTGATTCAATGTCATTTGAATTGTGTGCGAAAGCAGCCTTCAGAAATGCAGGTAAAAAAGCGAAGCCTACTTTATTAGAGCCAATCATGAAAGTGGAAGTAGTTACTCCTGACCAATACATGGGAGATGTTACCGGTGACTTAAACCGTCGTCGTGGCATGTTAGAGGGTATGGATAGCCGCGGTAACTTACAAGTTATTAAAGCGAAAGTGCCTTTGAGCGAAATGTTTGGATATGTAACGCAATTGCGTTCATTAAGTTCTGGTCGTGCAACTTCAACTATGGAGTTTAGTCACTACAATCCAGCGCCGAACAATATCGCGGAAGAGGTGATGGCGAAGAACAAAGGCAAGGTGAAAGATGACGAATAGTTTTTTCTCAGCCTTTTATTGAAATTTAAAGGCTTCGAAAATAACGCTCTTATAATTTTTAAACCCTGCTCGATTTATCGAGCAGGGTTTTGATTTAATATATATAGTCTAAATATATTAGCTAATAATTACTTTAAATAGTTGATTATCAATATAAAAAAGCCCCTTTTTGGGGCTTTTTTAGTGCAGTTATCTTTTTTTTAAAATATTTCAAAAAAAGGGCAATATTTCTTGAATGTTACGGCACAACCCATTACCTTTGCAACCCCAAGATAATTTGGGAAAAAT
>RFZW01000199.1 GCA_009920495.1 Chitinophagia bacterium | reverse complement strand
TCCTGTCACCTTTTATGTAGTGGGCGATAAAAAAGTTTTATTTGAAAGTAAAGAAATGCGAATAGGAGATGCCCCCATTCAAGTGGATATTGATTTAACTGGTATTGAACAGCTTGGGTTATTAGTTACGGATAAAGTGGGAGGAGTAGGCAACAAAAGAACCTATGCCAATTGGGCAAATGCTTCCATTGAAATGATAGGGAATCATTTGCCAGAGCATCCAATTAATAATGATCCTACCTATATTTTAACACCAAAAGATAAACCAACTCCAAAAATAAATTCTGCAAAAATAATGGGTGTGCGACCAGGTAATCCATTTTTATATACCATTGCAGCCACTGGTAATCGTCCAATGCAATTCTCTGCGGAAAATTTACCCAAGGGTTTATTCGTTGCTCCTAAAACTGGAATCATCACAGGTTATTTAAAAGAAAGAGGCGTTTATACGACTACTATAATTGCAAAAAATAAACTAGGCGTTGCAAAACAGAAATTAGTGATTAAAGTAGGCGATACCATTGCGTTAACGCCACCCATCGGTTGGAATGGTTGGAATGCTTGGGAAGCAAAAATTGATCGTGCAAAAGTGATTGCATCAGCAGATGCCATGGTTCAAAAAGGTTTGCGTGATCATGGGTGGAGTTATATAAACATTGATGATTCTTGGCAGGGAAAACGCGAAGGCACAGATACTGCATTGCAACCCAATGAAAAGTTTAATGATATTAAAGGAATGGTGGATTATATTCATTCTATTGGATTAAAAGCTGGATTGTATTCAACACCTTATGTGGCTAGTTATGAAAGTATGATTGGAGAATGGATGTTGCATCTACAGATAGAATGTGGAATGCTTTGAAAAATTCAGGACGTGATATTATTTTAAGTTTATCTAACAATGCACCTTTTGAAAAAGTGAATGATTGGAATCGATTATCAAATATGTACCGAACAGGACCCGATATTAAGGATAGTTGGACCAGTTTATTTTTAACAACTTTTACTTTAGATAAATGGGCACCATATTCAGGCCCAGGTCATTGGATGGATCCAGATATGATGATTGTAGGAAATGTTTCCATAGGACCCATCTTGCATCCAACACGATTAACACCCGATGAACAGTATAGCCATATTAGTATGTTTAGTATACTTGCCGCACCCATGTTAATTGGTTGCCCTATTGAACAAATTGATGCATTCACTTTGAACTTATTAGCGAATGATGAAGTAATCGCTATTAACCAGGACCCCTTGGGTGCACCTGGAAGATTGGTGAAGGAAATAAACGGGGTTCAAATTTGGAAAAAACCCATGGAAGACGGAACAACCATAATTGGTTTATTTAATACCGGAGGATATGGAACAAATCCTGCTTCATATTTTAGATGGGGGGATGAAAAATCATTGCTTTTCGATTTTGACTTTGCTTCCTTAGGATTAACCGGAAAATATGATATTAGAGATGTTTGGCGCCAAAAGTCATT
The DNA here is from genome assembly GCA_009920495.1 of Chitinophagia bacterium. Taxonomy (GTDB): domain Bacteria; phylum Bacteroidota; class Bacteroidia; order Chitinophagales; family Chitinophagaceae; genus Sediminibacterium. The sequence continues at coordinate 1,125 of RFZW01000199.1, read as the reverse complement.
AGGGAAATATGAGGGCAACTTTAAAACCTCGATAAATCATCATGGGGTGGTGTTATTGCAGTTGAAGGGGGTGAAATAGACCAATTTTTCTTTGATTATCCATTCTTGTTTATACACAATAGTGTAAAATATTATTATATGTTAATAAGGACATATGTATCTTTATTAATTATATCCTTATTATAAATTTGGTAAAATAAATTACTTTATGAAAATTAATATTTTAAAAATATTTCAACCAATATTAATCTTGTTGATTTCAATAAATCTAAGTGCCCAAAGTTCAATTACTTTTAAAGTGTCAAGTTTAAAACCTGGTGATTCTTGTACTGTATATGTTCAAAAAAGTGCAGAAGTACAATATTATAAAATTATAAAATCAGGAAATGATAGTATTGCAACATACAAATTTGATAATTTGTCCAATGGTAAGTGGGAGGTTAAGATAGATGCTACGGGATATTATTTCCCTACTTCAAAAGTGGTTGAATTGAATGCTAATGATAAACTTGTTGAAGTTAGGCTTTCGCCAGTTGTTTTAAATAGTACGACAAATTATGTTTATCAATGGAAGGATGATAGTAGTTATGTTGGTCATGCACAGCAAAGTTATATTAACACACCATATTCAATTCAGGTTTTAAATTCAACAATAACGATTCCAGATGATTTTTCAAGTGTTACTTTATACAACAAATATGGTATTGTACTTTCTAATGAATTGAGTAGGTGGACTAATGAAGATGCCTACAGGTTGTTTATGACAGTTTCTAGAAATATATTATTTCAAACTTATGGTGAGGGTAGCCCGGTTAAAGTAAATTCAGTTTGGAAAATTGTAGATACCGATATCACCGATGACATAAAAATTGAAACTATTGATAATATCAAATTTGTTACAATATCAAAGAAGGCATTTGTGTATGCAAATCCATCTGTTGGTGTATTGGATGGGATAAAAGGAAGATTTTTTTCCAAAAGATTAAATCATGCAGTTGTAGCCTTTAGTACCAATTTTGGTTATGACAAAGATTTAATTAATAGGCTAGCATTAGAAAGGTATGGTTTCAAATTTTTAATTCCGAATGATGAGTTGAAGCAATTGATGAGTGAAGATTATTCAAA
>RFZW01000198.1 GCA_009920495.1 Chitinophagia bacterium | reverse complement strand
GCTTGCTAAAATATTTGTTGGTTGCAACAAAATAAAAAGGCTAAAACACAACGCCAGTATTGATTTAATAGGTCTTAGGGCCATACAGATCTCAAAATTTGGTGCAAAGATAGGAATATTCCCCTTGAAATTGCAGAAAAATTGAATAGAAATTGTCCTTAAAATTGTGAAAATTTAATGGATGCAAGTGGCTGTAAATCAACTACTTAATTTAATTGATCGATTTTTTATCCTTGAATTGCATTTCATTGAGTTTTGCGTAAAAGCCGCCCAATTGAAGTAGGTCATCATGCGACCCCATTTCCTGTATTTTTCCTTTTTCTAAAACGATGATTTTGTTGGCTTTCCTTATCGTGGATAAACGATGCGCAATCACGATGGAAGTGCGCCCTTGTATCAATGTATCAATGGCTTTTTCAATGAGTCGTTCACTTTCTGTATCAATCGAGGATGTGGCTTCATCCAATATTAATATGGCAGGATTGTATAATAAAGCACGAATAAAACTTAATAACTGCCGTTGCCCCATACTCAAGGTAGCACCACGTTCCATAACTTGATAATCATAACCTCCAGGCAAGCTCAAAATAAAATTATGCATGTCAATCATTTTTGCAGCCGCATGCACTTCCGCTTCTGTTATACTGTTGTTTCGTAGCGTGATATTATCATAAATAGAACCTGAAAACAAAAACACATCTTGCAATACCACCCCCACAGAAGCTCTTAAAAAGTCCAAGGAATAACTTTCAATGGGTTGGTCATCTAAAAAAATATTTCCCGACTGATAAGGATATAAGCGATTCAAAATACTAATGACTGAAGTTTTGCCACTACCCGTATGTCCAACAATTGCAACGGTGGTTCCTGCAGCAACTGAAAAACTTAAATCATCTAAAACCCAGTTGTTACCTTCATAGGCAAATTGAACATTTTTAAATTCAATTTTACCTTGCACTTTTTTAGGACTAAGCTGCCCTTCGTTTAAGGTAATATCCGTATTGTCCAAAACTTTAAATACCCTTTCCGCGGCGACCATCCCCATTTGCAACACATTGAATTTATCTGCGATCATGCGCAAGGGCCTGAAAATTTGATTTAAAAATAAAATAAAAGCAACCAACATTCCCGCATCTAAGCTTTGGTCTGCCACCCACCATACAATCAAGCCGATACTTAAGGCCAGCACCACTTCCACGACTGGGAAAAAAACCGAGTAAGCAAATATCGCTTTGATGTTTGCTGACTTATGCCCTTCATTAATTTTATCAAACTTGGTCATTTCTTTTTCCTCAGCCGCAAAGGCTTGCACGACAGCAATGCCTGAAATATGCTCCTGCACAAATGCATTTAATGCAGCAACCGCATTTCGAACTTGTATAAAACTTTTATTGACACTTTCTTTAAAAAAATAAGTAGCAATCAACATAATCGGAAATGGAATTAAGCAGATCAATGTTAATTGCCAATTAATAAAAAACATGGTCGTCAAAGTGATAATAATGGTTAAAAAATCCGCAAGGATAGGAATCAAGCCATCTGAAAAAATATCATTGATGCTTTCAATATCATTAATGGTACGTGTAGTTAATGTACCAATAGGCGTTTTGTCAAATTGCCTCATTTCCCAATGCATTACTTTGTCGTATACTTTATTACGTAAATCCCGAATCACTTGTTGTCCCAACCAAGCCATTCCGAAAGTGAACATAAATCGAAAAATGGTTTCCACTATAATAAATGCCACCTGAAAAATGGTGATGCCTATGATTAATTGTATGGCCGATTCAAATGCCGCGTTGGGTAAAAAAAAGCGCACCCATTCTGGTAAAATAGTTGGCTTACCAATGGCCGTATTTACCGTAACCTGAATTAAATAAGGGCGAATCGGTGTAAAAAAAGCAAGAACAATCGCCAATACGAGATTACCAATAAACATAAATCGGTATGGCTGCACAAATGAAAACACCCTTTTCAGAAGGGAGTAATTAAAAAAGGATTTGGGCGGTTTCATCGTCATAAGCTACAAAGTTACACTATCTAAGTGTTGTATGTAAAAATCCTGTTTGATTGTCGTATTTTCGTAATAAGATGGATTTATCCGAACTACATAACGAAGCCAAAATCGCATCCAATTACGATTTAAATGAAGAACAAGAAAATAAAGAAATTGTTCGTCAGTATCGTGCTTTGCTCAGAGCCATTCGTGAGAAATTAAAAAAAGGGGATAAAGAATTATTGCGCACCGCTTTTGAAATGGCCACCAAAGCGCATAAAACCATGCGACGTAAAAGTGGTGAACCTTATATATTACACCCCATTGCGGTGGCCATGATTTGTGTGGAAGAAATTGGATTGGGGGTTCGAAGTACCATTTGTGCTTTATTACACGACACCATTGAGGATACCGATTTGACCTTAGATGATGTAAAGAATGAATTCGGGAATGAGATTGCAAAAATAGTTGACGGATTAACAAAGATTTCAGGCGTCATGGATGCCAATAGTAGCCAGCAAGCCGAAAATTTCAAAAAGATTTTATTGACCCTAACCGATGATCCTAGGGTGATTTTAATAAAACTAGCGGACCGCTTACATAATATGCGTACCCTAGATTCGATGAAGCAAGAAAAGCAATTA
>RFZW01000197.1 GCA_009920495.1 Chitinophagia bacterium | reverse complement strand
GATATGGGCGTTGAATTAGAGATCATACAAAAATCAGGAAGCTGGTTTAGTTATGATGCCAACAAACTAGGACAGGGCCGTGATTCAGTAAAAACAATATTACACGACAATCCAGAAATGGCCAATGAAATTGAAGCTAAGATTAGGGCTAAAATAGCCGCTAATGTTGAGGCTGCCGCTTCAAAATAGTCAAGAGTTTTTGTTTTTAGTTAGTTAGTAAGTACAACCGCATCATTTATGGTGCGGTTTTTTTATATTTATACAAACTTTACTCCTTGATTTATCTGCTTAAATTATTGATACGTGCTGCCTTGTTTATTTTTTGTAAAGAAATTTACATTAAAAATAAATCGCTAGTAAATACCAAGGGGCCATTATTAATTATTGCAAATCATCCCAATTCATTTTTAGATGCTGTAATCATTGGCGCACAGTATAGCAGAAGAGTTTATTTTTTAGCGAGAGGAGATGTGTTCACAAAAAAACACCATCGCTATTTATTGGGACTATTAAATATGATCCCTGTTTATCGTTTGCGGGAGGGCAGAGAATTTTTGAATTTAAATGAGTATGCATTTGTGGCTTCAAAAAATTTATTAGCCAAAGGGGAAGCAGTATTAATTTTTATCGAAGGCATTTGTTTAAATACCAACGAACTACAACCATTTAAAAAAGGAACAACTCGTATTTTACAGGGCACCCAGGAACTCGGGGTATTTCCAAGTATCCATGTGGTGGGAATAGGGTATGATAATTTTCGTGGTGTAGGTAAGTATGTAAATGTGGTGTATAATGATTTTCCTTACACTAAAACAATCATTACCGCTAAGGATCGTGTTGAATTTAACAGTGCCGTTTTTGCATTACTCAATAAAAACATCATTACACCCACAGTTCCTCCATCTAACAATTCATTGGCGCGCAAATTAATATTTGCTTTTGCGCGCGCCATTTATTACTTACAAGCACCTTATTATTTTCCAATACGTCGTTTTGTTGCGCGCGTAACAAAAAATACAGTTTTTTATGATTCAGTATTGTTTGCTGTTTTACTTTTTACCTATCCCCTATTTTTACTAATTATTTTTGTATTACTTTATCAATTATCAATACCCCTTCCAATTATATTAATTACCTTGGTCGCTATCCCACTTGTTAGTAAATTTGCAAGTAAGTAGCCACACTTTAAAATATATAGATCATGAAAGAACATATGCGTCGTTTTGAAAAAGAAAAGAAAATTGCACTAATAGCGCACGACAATAAAAAAAAGGATTTGATCGAGTGGGCTACCAAATTAATCGAGGAAGCGCTGGATCGAAAAATTACAAAAGTATTAAGCGGTCCATTGGGCGGGGATCAACAAATAGGTGCCATGATTGCTTCGGGTGATATTGATATGGTATTTTTCTTTTTTGATCCGATGGAGGCACAGCCACATGATAGTGATGTAAAAGCATTGTTACGATTGGTGGTGGCCTGGAACCTACCCATGGCTTGCGATCGCACCACGGCTGATTTTTTAATCACTTCAAAATTTATGCAGGAAGTATATGAATATAAACTACCCGACTATACCCATTACTTATCAAGAAGTATAGAAAAACCGTAAATACTAAAAGGCATCTTACTAAATAAAATTTCAAAGATTCAAATTATTCCCATGAAAAAAATATTTGCACCCCTTGCGCTATTATTTATTTGCGCTACATCATTAACTGCTCAAAAATCCATTACTGGTTTTATAAATTCAGATAAGCAATTAAAAATTGAAGCTGATTTTGATGCACAGCTAAATGCAAAACGTGTTGGCGAAAACATTAAGTTATTATCATCTGTTCCACATCATGTTGGATCGGTTGGAGGAAAATTTGTTGCATCAGAAATTGCGAAAGTATTTAAAGACAATGGTTGGGATACTAAAATAGAAACTTACCAGTTAATGTTTCCGACACCAATTACACGCGTTTTAGAAATGAGTGGTGCAACTAATTATAAGGCAGTGTTAAAAGAGCCTTCTTTTAAAGAAGATGCCACTTCGGGACAATTAGACCAACTACCTACTTACAACTGTTGGAGTGCAGACGGTGATGTAACTGCTAATTTAGTTTTTGTGAATTACGGCTTACCCGAAGATTATGAAACACTAGCGAAATATGGTATTGATGTTAAAGGAAAAATTGTAATTGCAAAATATGGTCGTAGCTGGAGAGGTATAAAACCAAAAGTTGCACAAGAGCATGGTGCCGGGTGACATTTATCCTATTGGCGCATTTAAAAATGATCAAACTGTGCAACGTGGCTCAATTATGGATATGGTTATTTATCCAGGTGATCCTACCACACCGAATATCGCATCTACCGCTAATGCGCCAAGAGTAAATCATAACGATGCAGAAAACTTATTAAAAATTCCCGTACTTCCAATTAGTTACGGTGATGCTATGCCACTAATAAAAGATATGGCAGGTCCGGTAGCCCCCAAAGATTGGGCGGGTGCTTTACCTATTACTTATCATATCGGGCCAAGTAAATCAAAAGTACATTTGAAATTAGCGTTTGATTGGAAGTTAAGACCAGGCTTGAATGTTATAGCAACCATTAAGGGTTCGGAATATCCAGATCAGTGGATTGTTAGAGG
>RFZW01000196.1 GCA_009920495.1 Chitinophagia bacterium | reverse complement strand
ATCCCATTAAATAATTTCTTGTGGGAGATGCCTCAAAGAATCTTGAGTTTGAATCGTTAATTTTTACTGAACCAATATATTCTTTATCAAAGATATTTTCTACTCTTAAGTATTCACTGAATTTCCAATTTGATACATCCTGATTAAATCCTGCACGAATATTAAAGATAGTATAAGAATCTGCAAAGTCTGTATTTGTATCATTCACAAATACCTTCGAATTATGCCTACCTTCAATTGCAGTATTGAAATTTAAAGAAGGGTATTTCCAAGCTAATTCACCATAAAGTTGTTGGCGATAAGTGCCGGGGATTCTGTTGCCAGAATTAATTGTAGAGGTAACACTATTTACTTTATTTGAATAAAACGAGTCAAACTGAGCGTCTAAATATGTATACGCTCCATATAGTCTAAAATTATTTTCTAGTTGAGCATCGACTGATGCTTCCAGTCCTTGTCTAGAAGTTAGACCTGCATTTTTATATGTCGTATTGCCTGCGGTCGTATTATCAATGACGATTTCATTATTTGTTCTGGTGCTAAATATCGCTAAATTTAAACTAGTATTATTTGTAATAAAGCTTTTGACACCCATTTCATAATTTTCGCTTGTACTAGCTGCAATATTGAAGTTTGGCCCTAAAGATGAAGAAGCATTACCAGTAGTTGGGTCATTTTTGTAGCTAATTTCAGTTAAAGTAGGCGTTTCAAAACCTTTTCCATAATTTGCATAAATATTTAAAACTGGATCAGCTTTCCATGTAATACCACTAACATACGTTGTTCTAGTGAAGTGCAAACCGCCATTAATTGGATTAGCAAGACGGCTTTGCACATCATAATTAACGTTAGTATTTCTTGCGCCCGCATGAAGGTCAAAATTATCTGCTACAGCTAATTTTCCTTGAATAAACTCATCCAAGTTACTTGCAAAATTTTTCTCTGTTTTATTGATTGTACCGTTAATGTTTGTAAGAGTACCAGTTCGGTCATATCTTTCATCAACCATAGAGCCATAATTGATGCCTGTTGTGAGCACATAGGATTTATCTAAAATGCGTCCTTTATTTGTAAAATTTAATTCATTACTAAAGAAATCTCTACCAATTGAGCTTTGTTTACTTGTTAGAGTATTAAATGTAGTTGCTGCATATTGATTATTAATACGATGACCCACTGAATTAATTAAGTTGATTGAATTATTTTCGTTGATTTTATGTTCGATAATTACTCCAACCTGCGTATTTTCTTTATGAACACGAGTGTTATCTAATTCAGCTACAGTTGGTACCTTGGTTCGATCAGTAAACACTGAGTATTCTCGTAATGTTTCTCCACTCACAACTGTTGATGCAGCAACTCTTCTCAAAGCGCTTGGATCTTGCGCTTTTAAATCCATATAATTAGCAAGTATAGTTATCTTGGTTCCATTATCTAAATTAAATTTTAATTTGGCTGTTGTTTCGTTTTTATGAATAGCACTATGGTCCCTATAGCCATCTGTTTTGTAAGCACTTGTGTCCAGCATATATTGAACTCCAGATTGTGTACCCGCAAACCTAGCTGACTCATCAGTGGTGCCATAGCTTCCTACTTTAAAAGTGGCCCCTAGTTCTGGGCTCTTTGGTGAATCCTCAGTTCGCATCTGAATAACGCCGCCAGATGAGCTACCATATAAAGCAGAAAATGGTCCACGCATCACCTCTATGCTTTTTAAAGTGCTTAAATCAATATTGCCTGGATTCGATATGCCATCAGGGTTGGACAATGAAATACCATCCACGTATAGACGTATGCCTCTCACGCCGAATGCTGATCTTGCACCAAAACCTCTAGTCTGAATTTGCGTATCTTGGGCCATTTGATTTCTATTTTGTGCACTAATGCCTGGCACACGAATTAAGCTTTCAGAAAGTGATTGTGCTAATTGGCCATTTTGAATATCTTTTTGTTCAATAACATCTATAGATACTGGCAAATCGAAGCTATTTTCTTCAAAGCGAGTTGCTGTGACAACAGTGGGTGCTAATGATTTTGGCTCTTCCGCAAAAGAGGCAAACGAAATGAGCAAAGAAAAAAGAAATAAATTAGTTTTCATGGGTATTAATTAACCAAAGGAAATGAATTAAAGGCGAAATATAACAGAAAAAAATTAATCAAGGTCTAAGTAAAATCATTAACTTAATGATTTTATTTGTGAAATTACCACAATACTCAGAATAAAATATCCCAACATTCCTAAAGATAATCCGAGTGGTGAAAACCATAGAAAAGGCACCACTAAACCCGCGGATACTGTTGAAAGTAACATCTGAATGAAGGCTTGTCCTGATGATGCAGTCCCTCGAATTTTTTCAAAACGATCAAGCGCTGCAATTGATAAAACAGGCATGGCTAAAGACATGCCTATATTATAAAGCGCAACGAATCCAATGTTGATCGGCCGATTTGTTTCAAAGAAAGTACAAAAAAGTACATTAAGAATTACAACAAAACCCATCCAAATGTATGCAATTTTTATTGTTTTTTTATGGGATAAATTTCCGGCTGATTTTTTAGATAGGTAAGACCCAAAAATCATTCCTGACACTGTGGGAATAAAAAGATAACCAAATTGAGATGAAGTAAGACCTAAATGATCCACAATAAAAATTGGGCTTGATAAGACATACAGAAAAAAACCTGAAAAATTTGCGCCC
>RFZW01000195.1 GCA_009920495.1 Chitinophagia bacterium | reverse complement strand
TGTCCAATGAATCACATAATTGCCTTTTTCTAATGGGAACCATTCAATCCTAACAAGATAAGGTGCCTGCCCAGTCGCCACCCATTGATAATTTACAGAAGAATCTGTTTTGCTTTCAAAATGAATTATTTGTGTACCAATAAATGCGGTATCATTTTGCAAACGCACTTGATTTTGCTTCCAGTCACTCATCCATGAATTCCATTGATTCAAGTCGGCTGTGTAAAAAGCTATTTTCTCAGGGGTGGACTTCACCTCGATGGCCCTGGAAACAATTACTGTGCTTGGGAACAAAAACGAAATAGCGGTCACCAAAACACTCAAAAATAAAGCACTAATTACAGCCAATTTTATCAATTTCATTTATTCCCATTTAAAAATTTTGTACGCCAATGCATAAACAATCACAATCCAAATCAATAAAATGGAAATGTCGGTCCAAGAATCCATTAAACTATTTCCTTCAAATGCAATATTTCGCATCGCATTATTAAAATGGGTTAGCGGAAGTATATTGCAAAAAGGTTGTAACCAGGTTGAAAAATTATCAATAGAAAAAAAGGTGCCGGATAATAAAAACTGAGGTAGTGTAATTAAGTTAGCAAATGGCGGAATGGTACTTTCCGTTTTTGCTACACCACTTACAATAAACCCAAAACCCATAAATAAAATAAGTGCTATAAAACTAAGTCCCATAATACTCGCAAAAGTGACCCAACCATGGACTAAGGTAAACTTAAAAGCAAAATGGCCAATGCCAATAATAATGATGGCCGTAATGAGTTGAAAAATAACCCTACTCAACGCTTCCCCTAAAATGATATATAAGCGACGAATAGGTGTCGCATAAAATCGCTTCAATACCAATTGTTGTCTTAAATTAAAAAACAAAAATGCAACTCCAAATACACCTGCACTTAATAAGGAAAACCCTAATTGTCCAGGCAATATAAAATCAATGGTACGATAAATTCGTCCAGGCACTTTTTTTACATTATTATTAACGACCGCAATGCTTGGTGCATCTTTAAAGCGTTGCTCATTTATTTTTGAAATGACTGAATTTAAAATAGACTTTACTAATTGAATATTTTGCGGATTGGCAGCTTCCGAGCTGATTAAATCAATGGTATAAGGTAAATTAGGATTACCGGTCGCCCGAATATGAATCATTGTGGTAATACGGCCTTTGGCAAGCTCTCCTTGAATTTTATTACTATCCCCTGTTGCAAATTTAAATCCTGGTATATTTTTAATTGCGGTGTAAATTGGGTTGGTTGTATCACTCCCTTGCGTCAAAGCCACATTCACATTGATATTACCCCCACTACTTAAAAAACCAAAAACAAGGATAAATATCAACGGAAATGCAATGCTAAAGATAACAGCTGAGGGACTTCTAAATGTAGAACGTAAACTTGCTTTTGTTATCGCAAGCATTGCTTTAATTTGACTATACGCAGGCATATATTAACGTTGGTTAAGTTCAAAGATAGGCAATCGAGCCTGCGGCTGGCCCATTATCTGTTTGATTGATTTTACGTGTTGTAATACCTGCCATTGTTCTATTCCAATTTCTTGTTGAATTGCTTTGGCTTTTACTTCGTTTTTATACCCGTCGAAAAATTCTTCGATAAAGGACCTACTTTCTGGATATGATTTAATAGAATAACCTTTTAATTTCGCCATTTTAGCGGCAGACGCCAATGCATCATTTAAAGTTCCAATCTTATCCACCAAACCCACTTTGATTGCATCTGCGCCTGTCCATACACGTCCTTTTGCGATCGAATCAATATAGTACACACTTTTTTGTCTACCTACAGCCACCCTTGATTTAAATGTATAGTAAACACTATCCACACCTGCTTGCAAAAACTTTTGTTCTGTGACAGTTAATGCTCTTGTTGCGGAAGGCGCATCGGCAAATTGTCCTGTTTTAACACGATCAAAAGTGATACCTAATTTATTTTTCAAAAATTTCTCCGCATTGGGGATCACTGAAAATACACCAATGGAACCCGTAATCGTATTTGCATCTGCAAAAATAGAATCGGCACCACAGGAAATATAATAACCACCCGACGCTGCCAAATCTCCCATACTTACCACCACGGGTTTCTCTTTTTTAAGTAAATCAATTTCTCTCCAAATAATATCACTCGCTAATGCGCTTCCACCAGGTGAATTTACCCTTAATACAACTGCGTCTATAGATTTGTCATTTCGTATTTTTTGAAGCAATGCCCGATAATCATCACTTGCAATAGCATCTTTTTGCCCCTTTCCCATCACCACATCACCATCTGCATAAATTACTGCAATTTTACCACTACCCGTACCCCTTAATGCAACTGATTCCGCATAATTATTAATGGATACAAAAGATATTTTAGTTTCATCCACTACACGTAATTTTTTACTAATGATTTTTTTTAATTGATCATCATAGATCAAACCATCCACTAATTTGTATTTTAATGCATCCTTCGCATTTTGTACTTTTCCTTCATTCGCAAAAGCTTTAATTGAATCTGCGTTTAAATTTCGCATTTCAGCAGCTCCTTGAATAAAATTGTTATAAATTGAATTTAGCCAAATCCCTGTTTGTAATTTATTTGCCTCCGACATTTGTGCATATCTGAAAGGTTCAGTAGCACTTTTAAATTTACCTGCATAAAATATTTGTGGCTCAATTTC
>RFZW01000194.1 GCA_009920495.1 Chitinophagia bacterium | reverse complement strand
TAAATTTCCCAATGCAACATTATCACATGCTCCTTTAACCGCACCACATTTGGTATGACCTAGTACTACGATAATTTTAGCGCCCGCAACTTTACAGCCAAACTCCATACTACCTAAAATATCCTCATTGACAATATTCCCTGCAATCCTCACACTGAATACATCCCCTAAACCTTGGTCAAAAATTAATTCGGCCGAGGTTCTACTATCAATACAGCTTAGGATTACTGCAAATGGATGCTGACCATCAGATGTTTCATTCGCTTGTTGTAAAAGGTTCCTATTTATTTTAAGGTTATTTACAAATCTTTTATTTCCATCTTTTAATAGCTCCAATGCAAGTGCTGGTGTTATAGCAGATTGCAATTCTTTGGTTAATGTTTTCATATTATTATTTTTATATTTTTTTTTGTTGTTTTTTAAAAGGCAAATTGTTAACGAATATTAATTGCAACTGACCCCTAGTAATATTTTTTTGTGCTTGAATCATATACCCTGTTTCCACCCGTATTGACTCATTAATACCAATACCCAAGCCAGCATATAATCGGTTTCGGTCAAATTTTGCTTCTTTTAAATCGACAAATAATTCATTATATGCGGATAAGTAGGTATTTCCTTTAGCAATATTTTTACTCCCTAAAGGTTTTTGTACTGAAATAAAATACCTTGCCCTCAAGCCAAATTCACTTGGGAAAAAACGCTCTTCCAATCGAATTCGATGTGTCAAAGCATTTAAACCTATCTTATTCCGATACAAATACTGTTGATAAATATTGGTTTCTTTGACCCAAAAATCGATAATCACGATACTGGAAATCAGATTGTATATTCCACTTGTCATTCATTTTTTGATTCCCAAAATAAATAAACCAAGTTCCTACATTATTTGATTGACCAATGACTGAATTATTGATCACACCAATGAACCCAAGCAATAAAATTGTTCGCTTTAACAGTAACATACTATGGCTTAAAATTTATTTTCTCTACTTCGATTGATTTTGTTTTTGCATTGTGTTCAAAATCTTTAATAATTTCAATCACATCATAGGCAATTGATTTAGAATTAGTACAATCAATAATCACCTTACTATTATTAGGTATAGATTCAAAAGTATTTAACAAACTTGCCTTGTTGAAAAAAGATACCTCTTCCGCAAGGACCATATGATGCACTGTTTTGCCATTTTGGTCACTTACATTATCCTTGACATAGTGTGAGTTTCGGTAGCTATGTCTTAGGGTATAAAATATTCCAAATAGGATACCCACAGTTATCCCTTTTAGCAAATCAGTTGCAAGAATCGCAACAACGGTTGCTGTAAATGGAATGAATTGCTCCCAACCTAGCTTATACATTTGTTTGAATAAATCCGGCTTTGCTAATTTATACCCTACCATTAATAATATGGCAGCTAAAGAAGCCAATGGGATTAAATTTAATAAGCTCGCTATGAAAATGGCACTGATTAACAAAAACACGCCGTGTAAGATGGCAGACATTTTAGTTTTACCGCCGAAATTTATATTTGCAGAACTTCTTACAATCACTTGCGTCACTGGTAATCCTCCAATTAATCCCGATACTATATTCCCCAAGCCTTGTGCTTTTAATTCTCTATTAGTAGGGGTCACTCTTTTATCTGGATCCAATTTATCTGTCGCCTCCACACATAATAAAGTTTCCAAACTAGCCACGATTGCTAATACAATCGCAATTTTCCAAACCTCAAAATTGGTTATTGCTGAAAAATCGGGAAATGTAAACTGACCAATAAAATCAGCCATTGAATTTGGCACTGGAACAGATACAATTTGTTTATCATTCAAACTAAATGGCAAAATACCATTAACATAGGCAAGATTAAAAAGTATACCTAAAACGACTACTACGATTGGCCCTTGAATGAGTTGAAATATTTTATGTTTTTTGGTAAGCACCGTATCCCATAAAATTAATATTGCAAGTGATACCCCAGCGATTAATAAAGCACCTGGTGTTATAAATTCAAATGCCCTAGCTATTTCAGAAAAAGTATTTTGACCATCTGCTTGTAAAAAAGCATCATCTCCTTCAACGTCCTTATCCCAACCCAATGCATGAGGTATTTGTTTCAAGATAATTAATAAACCAATCCCCGTTAACATCCCTTTAATCACCGAACTTGGAAAAAAGTAAGCGATAAAACCTGCTTTAGCATATCCCAAGGCCAATTGGATCACGCCTGCAATAACCACCGCTGTTAAAAATGCTTGGTAAGATCCACCCAAAGTAGCAATGGAGGTTAATACAATAACGGCTAGGCCGGCTGCTGGGCCACTGACCCCTAAAGGAGAGCCACTAGCAATTCCTACAACTATACCCCCTACGATACCTGCTATGATACCTGCAAATAAAGGAGCACCAGAAGCTAGTGCAATTCCTAAACATAATGGAACAGCGACAAAAAATACCACAATACTTGCTGGTAGATCGTTTTTAATGTGTTTAAATAGACTCATTTTGGTTAAATTTTAAGTTGATAAGACAAAAATAGTAATAATATTTTAAATAATAGTATTACTATCATAAATAATTGTAAAAAATTTTTTTGTACTTTTGTAAAAAATGGGGGTCGCCCACCTTTATGAAACTAGAAGTGCAGATAAAAATGAATGCGTCTCTTTACTTAAGAGACCCGGAACAGTCCGAATTAGGGAAAAATAT
>RFZW01000193.1 GCA_009920495.1 Chitinophagia bacterium | reverse complement strand
GATATTAAAATCCCTTTTTCAACTGTAACAAATGACTACTTTAATTTTTGCAACGAATAACGAACATAAAGTTTCAGAGATACAATCCTTACTCCCAAAGGATATTAATGTAATCACTTTACAACAAGCTGGAATAAATATTGACATACCTGAACCTTATGACACTTTACAGGAAAATGCAAATACAAAAGCTAAAACAATTTTCGAAATTACAAAACAAAATTGTTTCAGTGAAGATACCGGGCTTGAAATTGACGCTCTGAATGGTGCCCCTGGTGTGCATAGCGCAAGATACGCTAGCGAGGATCGGAATTTTAATGCCAATATTGAAAAGGTATTAACCAATTTAAAAAATACTAAAAACAGAAGCGCACAATTTAGAACCGTGATTTGTTTGATTTGGGAACAAAAGGAATATTACTTTGAAGGCGTTTGTCGTGGTCAAATTGCCGAACAAAATTCAGGTACAGCAGGTTTTGGATATGATCCTATTTTTACACCAGAAGGAGCAACTAAAAGTTTTGCTGAAATGACCATGGATGAAAAAAACACCCATAGTCACCGAAAAAAAGCAGTCACCCAGCTTTTTACTTTTTTACAATCCATCAATAAGGTGAATTAATTTTCGTTTTCCAATGGCGGCGTGGGTGTATTCCAAATGCGCCAACTTTCCTCCGCTTGTATATGCAACATAGCTAAGCCATTTTGCACAGTAGCCCCTTGCGCCAACCCTTTTTTCATAAATAAAGTTTCGGCAGGGTTATAAATTAAATCATACAAATGATGTTGCGCGGTGATTGCTTCATAGGGCAAGCTGGGTAGTTCATCTACATTGGGATACATACCTACTGGGCTGGTATTAATGATCAATGTATATTGACTAAGCAGCTCAGTGGTTAATGCGTCATAGGAAATGGCATTGCCCGACTCCGATGAATCTGCATTTGCATTTGCACGTGATACCAATAAATAGTTGATATTTAATTTTTGCAAAACCCACTCCACCGCAACAGCAGCACCCCCTGTTCCAAGTATTAACGCATGAGTGTGATGTGGTTGTAGAAATGGCGCTAATGATTTTTCAAAACCAATAACATCTGTATTATAACCATACAATTCATTATTGTATTTCCGAATACAATTACATGCATTTATTTTTTTGACCACACTTGAAGCATGATGCAAAAAAGGTATGACTAGTTTTTTGTATGGAATGGTAATATTAAGCCCTTGTAAATTTGCTTGGGTTAACCAAAGGTCATCAAAGTCATTAATAGAAGCAATTGGAAAATTGGTGTACTGCAAACCCTTTTCATTTTCATGTAGGAATTTTTCAGTAAAATAACCTTGTGAAAAAGAATGTGATAAAGGGTATCCAATTAATCCAAATTGACGCAAGGTTATTTATTTAAATATAAATCAAAAGTATCTCCTCTTAATCCAATACGCATTGCTTCCAATGGAATGACTTCCGTTGGTGCGATATTTCCCAAATTCACATTACAGCCAATGAGCTCAAGAAAATATAATTGTTGTGCTTTTTGAGGCGCTTCCCATAAAATTTTCTCTGCTGGAATCTTGGTTAATATTTCTTGCACCAAACCTTCACGCACTTCCCCACTACCCCTGTAAATACCCACATTGCCGGCTTCTCTGGCTTCGGCAATGACATAAGATGCACCAGCACTTAATTCAGCACTCATTAATTCAATCCATTTGTATGGCGGAATAATATGTGCAGCATCCTTACTTCCTACCTCACTATATACGGTTGCAAACTTTGAAATTTTTTCAATGTATCCGCATTTTTCACTATGTGGAATTGTTATAGATCCATCACTTACCTCAATGACATCAATTTTATAATCCTTGCACATGGCGATATAATCATCAAATTGATTTCGAATTAAAAAAGCTTCAAATAAAGTACCTCCAAAATAAACAGGCAAATTATGTGACTGATACAATTCAATTTTTTTTCTAAGATTAGGCGTAACAAAGGAAGTCCCAAACCCTAATTTTATAATATCCGTATGTGGCAAGGCTACACTTAAAAAATTTTCTGCTTCCCCATAACTTAAGCCCTTATCCATGACCATTGTTAAGCCATGCTTGCGAGGTTGTGTAGTACGTTCCGGGATTTGTGATAAATTAAAATTCATAATTGTATTAATAATATATTTTGGCGCAAAGGTAACTTATTTTAGTTACCCATTTTTTGCTTTCTTGTATTTGCCTACTAGCTCAGTTACTTTATTGTCTTGGATAATCTCAGGATAAAATTTTAAAAACTTTTTTAACCATTTGGTTGATTTAGACAAAGCCATTTCTAATTGCAATAAACCATCTGCTGATTTTTTCATCATAAACAAAATAGCGCTTCGATAATAGATGAATAAAATTTTTCCTTGGGTAGATATATAGGCCAATTCGGTTTGTTCAAGTGCCTCTTGTAACTGTCCACTGGATACCAAACATTTTATTAAATACTCCCACCCTGCAATTTGCTTCGGTTTGTTTTTTACCACAGTGCCAAAAAAATAAGCAGCTTCCTTATGTTGGTCCATATTCATATAACATTCACCCATCAAAATGTAATACTCATTAATATGCTTATGTATACGAATCGCATGCTCCAATTGCTTGATGGCCATTTCCCATTTCGATTCCAACATATAGGTGATTGCAATTTTTTGATACAACCTACTGTCCTCTGCATTTAAATGCACC
>RFZW01000192.1 GCA_009920495.1 Chitinophagia bacterium | reverse complement strand
AAATATAATATTCAAACCAAACTATTAATGAACTCTTTCTCCATTCAAATAAGTACGCTTCACTTTTATTTGCAAAATACTATCCGCCGGCACAATCATTAAGTTTTTATCGAGGATAATAAAATCAGCTTTCTTCCCTACTTCTAAGGAACCTACTTGTTTTTCCATACGGTTTGCTTTTGCGGCCCAAATGGTCATACCTCGAATGGTTTGTTCTCTTGTCAACGCATTTTCCATTTGAAATCCGTTTACTGGAAAACCTTTGCTATCCTGCCTTGCCACTGCTGCTAAAAATGTCTTAAATGGATTAATTTCTTCTACAGGGAAATCCGTTCCCAAAGGAAGCCACCCATTTTCATTTAACAATTGCTTGAAAGCATAACCTCCTTTTAATCTTTCCGCACCTAATCTATCCCCTGCCCAATACATATCACTGGTGGCATGCGTTGGCTGCACCGAAGGCACAATACTATTCTCGCCAAACAAATGAAAATCGGCAGGATGAATAATTTGTGCATGTTCTATTCTCCAACGTTTGTCATTCTTCCCTTTTAAATATTTCGCATACACATTTAAAATGGTACGATTCGCGCTATCCCCAATCGCATGCGTACACATTTGAAAATCGGTATTGATTAACTTCGCAGCCAATGAATCAAAATGTGCTTGACTACTTAATAAAAAGCCCGACCAGCCAGCTTTATCCGCATAAGGATGTAACAAGCAAGCACCCCTACTTCCGAGTGCGCCATCACTATATACTTTGATTCCTTTCACTGATAAACGATCGGTAACATATCCATTAAATCATTACTTTTTTGCAATGCATCTACTTGATCAATATCAGCTGGACTTAACCCGCAATCTGTAATCGTCGTTAATCCTGTTGCAAAACAATTTTGCTGCGCGCTGAGTAACCAATTTTTATAATCCTCCTTGGTAACAGGGGGCATTATTTTATCAACGACACCTACTGCATTATCTACAAGCAATCCAGTTAATTTTCCATCTAGGGTTAAAAACTGCCCCCCTTCCATGGTTTGACCTGGCTTTACCCCTGCTAACTTTAATGCAAAGTCATTGGCAATACTTGCATGCCCATCCACTCTTTCTAAAATTACAGGACGATCAGGAAATAATTCATTTAACAACGCATTCGTCGGAAATTGTTTGCCCGGAAAACGGTTCTGATCCCAGCCTCTTCCTTTGATCCAACCCGTTCCAGGATGCTTAGCTGCAAAGTCTTTCACGCGAGCAATAGCTTCTTCCCAAGTAGGTACAAACATTAAATCTACTGTGTATAGGGATTGTCCATATCCTAAAAAATGCGCATGTGCATCAATAAAACCTGGATAAACACTAGCGCCATTTGCATTAACAACGCTATCTGACTTATACTCCTTTAAGATATCATCATTATTACCAATAGCAACAATTTTACCATCCTGAATGGCCATTGCTTCTGCGACACTAAATTCATTGTTCACTGTAAAAATTTTTGCATGATGCACAATTAAATCGACCCTTTGGTTAATACAGGAGCTAAATAAAAATAAAATGGCAATCGCTAGTAAATGTCGCATAGGAATAGTTTGAAAAATAAAAATAACTAAAATAAAAGGAAGAAACTAAAAAATAGGATAAACGAAATCCTTATTAATTTAACAACTCACAAGGTTTTAAGCCAGTATGCTTTTTAAAGGCTGCAGAAAAGTGAGAGATGGACGAATAGCCCAATAACGCGGATACGTCCGTGACACTTAAAGCTTTCTCATACAACAAATACTTTGCGTGTTCCATTCTTTGTTGTTGGTAAAAATCAAAGATGGTCGTGCCAAAAACCTCTTTAAATCCTTTCTTTAAATAACACTCATTCATAGCCACCTTACGGCTCAATTCCTTAATGGTAATAGGATCTCCAATATGTTGTAATAAAAATTCACGCGCCTGATATATGCTTTCAGTGCCACGTTCATCAGCTAAAAATTTACAAGAAAATACAGCGTCTTTTTCTTCCACCACATGCTCCAAGCTGTACACCAATAATTCATGCACTTTTGCATTTACAAAAATATTTTCAAGCGAACCTGAATAACTATGATTTAACAAAGCATCCAAAGTGGCGCGCTTTTTTAAACTCAATTGAAATATTTTAGAAAAATTATCTGTGTGCTTAAATGCCAATAAATCATCTTTTTTATTATTCAATTTTACATGATGTACAAACTGATGTAAAAAAGTGGAAGTAAAATGAAATGAAAAAACGTCAATCGTGCGCAAAGGACCCGAACAATCACTGGTGGGTGACTGATTACAGGTACCGCATAATTTATTATCACAATATCTGTTGCCAGAAATGCAAAACCGCAATTCCAAATAGTTATCCTTGGGTGTACTTGCATTATAGTGATATATGAACATGCCGGTATCCTCCGCCGCCCAACTATCCTGCGCCGCATAGCGACGTATGTGGTATTGCGTGGAGCCAGGTATGCGCTGCTCCTTGGAATACAACAAGGCCATCCCATCAAATCCATGGGGTGCATTTACTTGTTTTAATATTTCCTGCGCTACTGTCATAAAAGCAAAATTAAGGCATAAAAAGTAAAGCAACTATGGAAGGCCAAAATCTGACGCAAAAATGACTAAAAAAAGGGCCCGTTTTTAGGCTAAAAAACTATGCACAAAATGGCCAAAATGGGGATAACTAAATTGGGGCTAAAACAGGCT
>RFZW01000191.1 GCA_009920495.1 Chitinophagia bacterium | reverse complement strand
ATTATCTATGAAAAACCATATTTAAAGCAAGGGTTTTCAATCAATGAGCTTTCTTTAAAATTAGGTTTGCCAGCAAAATTGGTATCCTTTTTAATCAATAGTCACTTTGACAAGAATTTTAATGACTTTATCAATTCCTATCGAGTTTCATATGTGGTTGATTCTATAAAGGCTGGGGACCTAAATAATTATACTTTATATGCTTTAGCAACGCAGGCTGGATTTTCAAACAAAACTAGTTTTGTAAATGCCTTCAAAAAGGTCCATAATACCACTCCATCTCAATTTATTGCAAACATTGAATCAGAAATTACAGAGAATGGGCAGCCAATTTTATAGAAATTAGCAACTTTTCTGAATTATTGCCTTTATTATAACTACCTATATCCATTTATATATTTTATATCACCAATTTTGATATACACGCTCATAATTAATTGGCTGTATATATAAATGAATAATAAAATATGTTGGTTGTTAATAATTTCCTTATTTCCTGCATATTTACGCGCCCAATCCATCACCCCCAATACCCTAAATAATGGGGGTGGAACAATGGCAAATATGGACTGGAATATGGGGGAGTCGGTTTCGATTGCCAACTTTTCGACCCCCAACTACTTTTTAAATACTGGGGTTTTGCAACCCATGACGAGTATTGTCACTGCCATAAATGAATATGGTCCAGCAGTATATGGTAATCAAATTATGATTGGTCCTAATCCAACGACAAACCTTGTCCATTTTAAAGGAAACTTTACCCAAGCCGGTAAGTTATCCATACAGGTCATCGATGCTAAATCATCGGTGATACTTACCCATGAAGCTGGAATTATCATCAGTAGTTATGAAAAGGACATTTTCATGGACAGTTACCCTTCTGGGATTTTTTACATAAAAGTATTTTTTAAGCCTACCAATGGTTTGGCTAAAACAGGCATTTATAAAATCATAAAACTTTAATAGATCAATTCTAATTAAGCACCTATGCAAAAGCAATCCTTACTTTTTAAGCTATTACTATGTTTATTTTTTATCACAATGATAAAAATAAATAGCCAAGCTCAAACAGGACTAAATTTTCAGGGAGTAGCACGTAGTAGTAATAATGTGATCATCGCTTCTCAACAAATTAGTTTACGCTTAAGTATTTTACAAGGAACAGCAACTGGAAGTGTCGAGTATAGTGAAACAAGAAAAGTAACCACCAATGCGCAGGGTTTGTTTGCAGTAGTGATAGGCGATGCTGATGCAACAAATACCATGGGAAGTTTTACAACCATTAACTGGAAAAACACCCCTAAGTTTTTAAAAATTGAAATGGATGCAAATGCCGGCAATAATTACACCACCATTGGTACTACGCAGTTCCAATATGTAGCGTATGCGCAATTTGCAAGTAGTGTGGATGCGGAAAATATAATAGGCGTTGTGCCCGTCGCTCGGGGGGGCACGGGTGCGACTAACCTTACTTCACGCCGGATATAGATAAGCCAATTAGTACAAAAACTCAATCAGTATTGGATGTTAAATTAAATGCTGCTGATACAAGTAAATACACAAAGCAAACGTATACTGATGCGGCATTGTTGACAAAATTTAATGTAGCTGATACAATTAGATACACCAAACAACTTTATACTGATTCGTCACTTGTAACAAAATTGAAGCTATCTGACACTGCGAGTATGTTAAGTAATCGCATGGGAAAGGATACACTTAATTTATCAGCAAGAATAAATGCAAAAGCGAATATTACAGATTTAAATACAGCTTTGTTATTAAAAGCAAACACTACAGATGTCAATACAAGTTTGGCACTTAAATCAAATTCTTCGGAAGTTGCAACAAGTTTAGCAAACAAAGTTGATAAAGTAACAGGCAAGGAATTATCTACCAACGATTATTCGAATGCAGAAAAAGCAAAGCTTGCAGCTATTACCGGAACCAACACTGGTGACCAGGATTTAAGTAGTTACGCAACTAATACAGCTTTGGCATTAAAAGCAAATACTTCAGATGTCAATACAAGTTTGGCACTTAAGGCTAACGCTACCGAGGTTGCAACAAGTTTAGCAACTAAAGTAGATAAAATATCAGGCAAGGAATTATCTACCAACGATTACTCAAATGCTGAAAAAACAAAGCTGTCAGCCATCACCGGAACCAATACTGGTGATCAGGATTTAAGTAGTTACGCCACCAATACAGCGTTAGCGTTTAAAGCAAACACTACAGATGTAAATAATAGTTTGGCGCTTAAAGCAAATGCTTCGGATGTAACAACGAGCTTAGCTTTAAAGGAAAATATATCTAATAAATCTAGCGCAGCTGATTTAGGAGGGACTTCCTCAAGCGATATTTTATACCCAACGCAAAAAGCCGTAAAAGATTATGTGACTGCTAATGCAAGTAGTGGTGGCGTGGCTGATGGAGGCATTACAACGATAAAGTTAGCGGATGGCGCTGTAACTGATGCTAAACTTGCTACTGGAATTAGTAAATCAAAAGTTGGATTAGGAAATGTGGAGAATACTGCATTAAGCACATGGGCTGGAAGTAATAGTTTAACTACAGTTGGCACAATTACAAGCGGAACTTGGAGTGGAACTGCAATTGCACTTTCTAATGGAGGTACTGGAGCAACAAACGCTGCTCAAGCTAGAGCAAATTTGGGATTAGTTATTGGGACAGATGTACAAGCCCCATTAGTGGCAGGTACAGATTATC
>RFZW01000020.1 GCA_009920495.1 Chitinophagia bacterium | reverse complement strand
ATGTCCTTAACATGGATAAGAATTTACAAAGAGGCAGAGGAAGCAAGAAGAAGATCGGAGAAATAATAAGTATTAACAAATTTTATAACTCAAACGTTAATAATTCCGTTGCTAATTCTTTTAATGAATTTTGGATTTTTTGTTTCTGCGCGAGTCTTGGCTTTTTTAATCCAGAGGCATAATGTTGTATTTGTTTTTGCTTAATACCAGTTATGCGCTCTAGTGAAGCATTAGTAAAAATGCCTTTATAATAATTTAAAAAACTTTGGGTGTCAAATTTATAAATCAACTCGTATTCTTGTTGTAATATTTTAGGGATGCGCGTTTTATTATACTTTTTATAAAGTTTTATGGCTTCAACAATTGAATTTTTTGCTTCCACGACCGAAGCACCGCTTCCATAAATACCTTCTATATTTTCAGCAAAAGCGCTGTAATGATTACTGGATTTTTCAATGATTATTTTAATTTGTTTCATACTATTTATTTTAATTCCATTTCTTTCGTGATTTTTTTAAGCAAGCCATACCCCACCTCCTTGGCACCGTGATAAGGAACGGGATATTTTTTATTTAACTTCATATAGATATAATGACTTCCTTCTGTTTTAAAATGCACCCAACCCTTTTTCTTAATTAATTGATGTAGTTCCCTGGATTTCATATAATACTATTTAAACTATTATAAATAACCCAGTTTTATAAAGGTAGTAATTTTACTACTAATAAACGCAAGGTTTTATGACTAGTTGTAAACTAGTGTATTATCAATTACTATTTAATATATTGTTTATTATAGTTTTACACATTAGAAAATATTCAAACAAGTAAATTTACACAATTAAAAAGGGGTCCCGATAAATCGGGACCCCTTTTTAATTTTTTAGTGTTCTCTACTTTATTATTGCACCAGCTTCAATTCATCTACAATATGTTTCGCACCACCTAATTTGTCAATGCACCATAAAACATAACGCACATCCACACAAATAGTACGATTCAACTCTGAATCAAAAGCAATCTTATGACTTAATGCTTCATAGTTGCCATCAAAAGCTAAGCCGATTAAATTTCCATTAGCATCTAAAACCGGCGAGCCGGAATTACCACCAGTGATATCATTCGTTGTAATAAATGAAACCACTACATCGCCTATTTTTTTATCTGCATAAGGACCGTAATCCTTTGCTTTGTATAAATCTAAAAATTTGCTTGGCAAATCAAATTCATAATCGCCTTTAACATACTTAGATGCAACGCCACTTAAGGTGCAATAAAAATCATATTTAACTGCATCTTTGGGATTGTAACTTTTCACATTACCATAGGAAACGCGCATGGTAAAATTAGCATCAGGATAAGTGCTATTCATTTTTGTTGGATTCATTTCAAACAATCCTTTCAAATACAAACGACCTAAATCAGAAGTTTTATTCATAAACGCCGCGTATTTAGGCGTTACGGTTGAAGTATAATTAACGATAAATGATTTAGCAGCATTAAATGCAGGATCATTTTTTAAAGCTTCAATACTTGGCTTGTCTGTAAATGCTTTCCACTTAGTATCATCAAAAGCCATCGTGTTTGCAAAAACATCGGCTGCAAATAATTTGTATGGATTTTGATCAATGTCATTGTAGTTTTTAAATAAATCTTCATAAAAACCTTTAGGATGCTGGCTTTTATCAACATCACCATAAAACATAGCAACAGCTGAGGCTAAAATACTTTGGTCGCTTTTTTTATTTTCATCCGCTAAAAATGCTTTTCTTGATTTAGTTGCAGCTTCCATTGCTTTACTAATATCATCTGCTTTTACATTCGGATTGGATAACATAGCTTCAACACTTAGCCAACTACTTGCATAAGCCATTAACGGACTACCCATAATTCCTTCATTAATATATTGACGATGCTTTGCATACGGCGTCCAACTTGTATAGCTTGAAGCGTATTCATTAAAAATATTTTCATACGCAGGTTTTCCTTTGGCCCAATCATTAAAACTTGATTCCAATTTTTGTTTTTGGCCGTACGTATCAAACTTTAATAATTGCTTTGTTTCACCATCATAAAATTTCCAATAGTTGGCAATACTCGCATAATTACTTGCTAACTGTAATTTGACAGCTGCACTTTTTTTCATTTCAGCAAACATGAACTTTAAACGCATGTCGCGTAATTTCACTAAGGTTGGACTGGTGATGTCTGTCGCTAATTTTACACCGAAAGAGGTTTCATATCTATTAGTACCGCCTGGGTAGCCATAAATCATACTATAGTCCCCATCTTTAAATCCTTTGATGCTCACCGGTAAATAATACTTAGGTTTGAATGGAATATTATTTGAGCTGTAGTTGGCAGGTTTTCCGTCCTTATTCATATAAACACGAAAAACCGAAAAATCACCCGTGTGTCTTGGCCACTCCCAGTTGTCTGTATCACCACCAAATTTTCCAATACTTTCAGGTGGATTACCCACTAAACGAATATCCTTATATACATCATAAACAAATAAAAAGAACTGATTTCCTTTAAACATGCTCGCTACAACCGCGTCCTTATATTCATCACTACCAACAACGTCCTTAATGATCTCACCCATTACTTTGGCATATTTTTGCGCGCGCTCAGCACCTTGTGATTCCCCTAAAGCTGCCAATACCCTTGTTGATACATCTTCAATTCTATTTAAAAATTTAACAGAGAGATTACTTGAAATTTCTTTGGACTTATCGCTTGCCCAAAAACCATCTTGTAGATAATTGTTTTGGGTACTACTAGCAGCTGCGATTGCACTATAACCACAATGATGATTGGTAAAAATTAACCCTTGATCAGATACAATTTCACCGGTACAGCCACCCCCAAAAATAATAATCGCATCCTTGATGCTTGATTTATTGATACTATATAATTGTTCTGGTTTTAATTTTAAGCCGCGTTTAAGCATATCATTATACACTTGTTGCCCTAATAACATTGGTAGCCACATACCCTCATCAGCATAACTGCGAAATAAAGTAAGCACAAGTGCTAGGGAAATAAAAATCTTTTTCATAATTGATTATATTATAGAAGCAATTTAATTAAAATAATTAGGTTGGGGTATGATATTACTTAGAAATTCATTTTTATTGACAAGCAATTAGCTATAAAGGTAAAAAACTAAACATCCATTTTACTGGATTTTGCCAATCTTTAGCTTTAAAACTTGCAACAGGACTTTTTATAAGTACATAATTCCACCCTTTTTTTAAAAGAATTTGAGTGGGTGGTCTTGTCTCGTAATTCTCATCAATTAAAGGAATTTCTGAGTTTCCTTTTTCCCCGGCCCGGGCCCATTTAGGAGGGACAATCATATTATTATTTACCCAGATTTTGCTATTTCTTTCATCCCATTCATTTAATGGGGGGCTATCCGATGCAGTTGAACGAGATAAATTATTAAATCCTATCCAAAAGTTTTTCAATTCGGCTTTATCGCTCCATATTTTAGTTACGGCATAATAAGTTACACTATCATTTTGGTTGGATAAATGTGATTTAATCATTGGGTCCCAAAAATGTCTGAGCCAAATTGTACTGCCGTAAACTTTTAAATTATTTATATTTTGAATGGAATCTAGCTGCTCCATTTTTTCAATATTAAATGGCTTGCTTGTATTGCCATTATTATCAAAAGGGCCAACTAAAGTCCATTCAATTTGACTTTGTTTAAAGTACGGAAAAGATACCTTTTTAAAATACTTTTCTTTATGAATTAATAATCGTGATTCAAAGTTTTTAAATGCCGAATACTTTTCTGATCCTGGAATACTAATGTCAGTTGCATAATTTTCCCAACCACCCCCTGACCAACATCTTTCAGAGAAGGTTAGTAAAACAGGGTACACTGCATTCATATTAATTAAATCAGTTTCTTTTGTAACATTGCGATCAGGCCAATTACAAAGTGTTGCGCCTAATTTAAAATCATCGCCAACAGTGGTATCACAAATTTTATGATTAAATGTTGCCACCACTCCATCAATTGGATCAAAATGATTTAGGTATAGATGTCTAGAGTCTACTGAAGGATATTTTGTTTTTGGTTTTGTTCCTCCATTCCACATTTGTAAAGTAGTGCCTTCTGGCAATACGCCACCAGGATTCCAAGCTATGACTTTTTTATTTTTAGATCTCAGTAAATTTGTCATTTGTGGTAAAAAATCAGGATTTGAAATAGTAACTTCATCTCCGCCAATATGAATTATTGGCACATTTAACTCATCACAAATCTCAGTTAGTATATTCTTACATATTGCCGTCCCTTTTTCACTTTGCATATCAACGCCCATTGCTCTTTTGAATGCAGCACTATGTCCAGGCATATCAATTTCCGGAATGAGGGTAATATATCTTTCGTTACAATAATTAATTAAATCTTTCATTTCCTCAATAGAATAATATTTTCCTGGATTACGAAGCATATGTTTAGCAGCGGTAAGCTGTGGATATTTTTTTGATTGTAATCGCCAGGCAATATCTTCGGTTAGATGAAAATGAAATATATTCAATTTGTATGCAGCCATCACATCAATTTGTTGTTTTATTTGGCTAACAGATTGATAATTCCTACCAACATCAATCATAAACCCACGCCATGAAAAAGCCGGCGAATCATCTATTTCACACCCACTAATCACATTGCCTTCCGAAAGTTGTTTAAAGGTTTGAAGCGCATTATATAAGCCATGTGAGGTAGCTGTTTCAATCTTTATTGAATTTGCTGATATTGTTAAACTGTATGATTCATCTTTATTGTTATTGGGCGAACTATCTTTCATCCATAATTCAATTGCTTTTTCTCCTGGATATATTTTTAATTTAATTTGAACTGAAATATCTTTTGATGCCAAAAATTTTTGGAAATTTCGAGCTTCCTTTTGAAAAATAGGATTACTAATATAAATTGCTGTATAATTTTTCAGCGAATATTTTTCCTTGTTCCAAGTTATTTTTTTAGGGTATGGAATAAGTGCAGGCAAATGATCTACTTGATCATAAATAGCTTGTTTCGATTCCCCACCATGATTTGTTAGAAGGTGTATTTTAAAATTTGAAGCAGGTGGATGATAATGTGTCGAAAATAAATTATCGGCATCAAAAGGTTGTCGTATATGGGATAGTGCCGACTTTGCTACTAAAAGCAGGAGGCAACAAAAAATAATATTCAAGGTTTTTTTCATGCTTAGGTTATTTTTTAATTATAAGTCCGGTAAAGAAAATGCTACATAGCTATCGCCTCTAACACCGCCCTTCCATTTAGAACCACCACAAGCAATAACAACATATTGTTTGCCTTTTACTGAATAAATAGCTGGTGTAGCAACGCCCGGAGCTGGAAGATTAGTTTCAAATAATAATTTTCCTGTTGTTTTATTATACGCCCTGAATTTACCATCCGCTGTAGCGCCTATAAACAATAAACCGCCTGCTGTTACAACAGATCCCCCATAATTTTCCCTACCCGTTGTTGGGATTCCTTTCTTTTTAAGTTCTTCAAATTCTCCAAATGGTATTTTCCATAAATATTCTCCTGTGTTTAAATTAATTGCATTTAATGTCCCCCATGGTGGCTTTATAGCAGGATACCCTTCTTTTGTTAGGAATTTATTATAACCAGTAAAATCATACAATGATCTTGGGGGTCCGTCTTCTTTTTGTTTACGACCTGTGTAAGCTTTTTTTTGTTCAGCCTTAAGATTTAATATCAAAGATGCTAAAGCATCTTTTTCCGCTTTGCTCAAGTTATTAAATCCGGGCATCATCCTTTTTCCCGTGGAAAGCAGTTCCTTGAATTGAGTTGCATTGTATTTCTTGTCCATACCTATAATTGCAGGATAATTCCCACTACCTTGTTGTTCAGTTCCATGGCATGACATACAATAACGTGTATATAAAGCCCCTCCTGCTTCCAAATTAGTGGTCATTTTTTCCTTGTATTGTTTACTTGCAACCATTGTAAGTACCCATGCCATTTCACTTGCGTTCACATATAGTATATTGGTTTGGGGGTCCACAGTGGGACCACCCCATTCCCCGCCGCCATCATAGCCTGGGAAAACAATAGTTCCTTGGGTTGAAGGAGGAGTGAAAATGGAGCCAGCGCGAGAGGATTGAAATATCTTTTTAATTTCTTTATAAGAGGAATCGCTTGTTGTTAACTTGTTCAAATCATTTTCAGTTAAAGTATGCCGTGCAAATGGTTTAGGCAATACTGGGAATGGTTGTGTTGGCCACAATTTCTCTTTTTCTAAGCTGGTATTAGTCTGCACGGCTCTTTCTTCAATAGGAAAAAGTGGCGCACCCGTTTCTCTTTCAAAAACAAAAACAAGTCCCGTTTTAGTTGTTTGTGCAACAGCATCTATTTTTTTTCCATTACGATTAATGGTTAATAATGCAGGTGCAGTGGGTATATCCATATCCCATACATCATGATGAACCGTTTGAAAATGCCAAATTAATTTACCTGTTTCTGCATTTAAAGCAAGCAGGCAATTTCCGTACAATCCTTTTCCCAATCTTTGACCTCCATAAAAATCATTGGTTGGGTTTCCTGTAGGTGCAAATAAAATACCTCTTTTCTCATCCAAGCTAAACCCTGCCCAGCTATTGGTTGAGCCAAAGTATTTATAGGCTGCGGTATCTTCCCAGGTTTCATATCCAGGCTCTCCTGGAAATGGAATAGTATGAAAAACCCATTTTTGTTGTCCCGTTTTTACATCAAAAGCCCTAATATCTCCAGGGGTGTTATCTCCAACCAAGCCGCTTACAATAAAGAGGTTTTTATAAATCATTACTGGAGAAGTTGGTGCTATAAACATTTTTGTGGTCTCGCGTCCCAGTCCTTCTTTAAGATCAATGCCTCCATCTTTTCCAAATGATGGTATAAGTTTTCCTGTTGTTGCATTAACTGCAAATGCAATAGCACCTTTTGTAAAAATTATTCTTTTATCTTCTCCTTCTTCCCAGTATGCAACGCCCCTGTTCATATTTACGCTTTCCAGATGCCATGTTTTATTGTTAATGGAATCAGCTGCATCGAATTGCCAAATTTCTTTTCCTGTAATTGCATCAACAGCAAAAAGTTTTAACTTAGGTGATACACCATACAAAACTTTATTAACTATAATAGGGTTGCACTGCATGGGGCCAAAATTTAAACTATCCCCTCCCTCTGAATTATATATCCAGGCAACTTTTAGTTGATGTACATTAGCCGTATCAATTTGTGTAAGTGCAGAATAACGGATGTTTTCTTTTGAACCACCTGTCACTTCCCAGTTCGTATATTTCTCCTTATAAGAACATGCGCAATAAACTTGTATTATCACAAGGATTTTAAAAATATATATTTCTGCTTTTTTCCACATCAGAATTTATAATTAAACTATTAATAATTTTATTTTTTCCAATTGATCACTATAAATTCAATTTTTGCATAGCCTTCTTTTTCATACAATACACCTATTTGGTTATTATTCATCTTTACAAGATCTGAATAAGCGGTAAAGTCTTTTGCACCTTCAACTGAAGACTTGTCTATTGGTATGCGCTTTGGCCATGTTTTACCTTCATCAAAACTTATTCGCAGGGTCAAGTTGTCACGGCGTAAAGTATCAGCAGCATTTGAAAAAGCAAGAATATTTTTTTTATTTTTAGTTCCAATATTTAAAATACTGCCTTCACATACTGGGTCTGGAAGTTGATTGTCAAAATAGCTCGTATCCCAATTTGCCCCACCATTACTACCTATTACAGCTAGTCTAGCTTTAATATGTCCACTTTGATTTCTAGCATTAAGCATAACTCTGTTGTTAGAAATTTCAGCAGCTGTTGATTCATTACTTCCAGGGACATTCACTGTTTCGCTAAGTTTAAAAGATTTTCCGTGATCATCTGAATAATAAGCATGCGCATTATAATCCATAAAATTAGGTAATGGTGCTCCTGAAGAATGGTTTGCTGCAATAAATATTCTTCCGCGATATATTCCTTCTAAAATTTGTAAACCATGGCCTGGTGTATTCGCGTAACTTCTCCAGTCCTCTTTGAAATTATAAGTTGAACTAACTTGAGGATAATTTGGGCGATGGGTTTGTGTGGTAATATTTACACCTTCGCTCCATGTAAACCCGTTATCTATAGATGTTTTATACCAAACCTCTCTAACACCTTTACCTTTCCTTATTTCACCTTCATGATTATTACCTGTATTGTAAAATAAAAAAATCCTGCCATTGGGATAGGCTGGATCTGTATTGTCGATCACTGGTGCTGGATTGCCCGCCTGTAATAAATCATAGTTAACCACCTTACTTATACTAGTCCAAGTTTTACCATGATCAGTGCTGCGTTTCATAACGATATCAATATCTCCAAAATCGCCGGAAGAATTTACCCTGCCTTCACAAAAGGCCAATAAATCATTATTAAAAGTTTTAATAATAGCAGGAATGCGAAAACTTTTATAGCCCTCCGTACCTGAAATAAAAACAGATACCTTTTTATTTTGGGAAATACAAAAATTAATTTGTGTTAAAATTGCTAATAGCAATAGCGTTATTTTTTTCATTTTACTGATATTTTAAATGTTGAAGCTGGTAAGAGAGATTGATTTATTAAGTTTCCAATTGAATATGGCTGCCAACCATAATATATAAATTCAGGTTTTATGTTTGTATTTATGATAATATTATTTTTAGTTATAGTTGCGGGAATTGGGTTACGACCATCCAGAGAAAAGCCACGTAAAATAGTCGAGTCAGAGGTTTTGAGTAAACCGCCAGTATGTTTAAATGTAATAATAATTTTATTGTTTTTAAAATTTGCCGCAATGGGTTCTGGACCAGAATATGATATATTATGAAAATAGGTTTTAGAAAGCGCTAATAATGCCAGCCTTTCTCCAACTACTTTTTTATTTGTTGGATGCACATCATTTCTAAAACCAAAATCACTTGTTACAGCCATGCCAGTATATGGAATTAATTGAATAATTTTTCTTTGTTCATTTCTAAATTGTGGCCAATAATGTCCTTTATATTTTAACGTATCAATGGAAGATAATTGCGTAAAGTAAAATGGCAGGGTGGGTTGACGCCATATTTTTCGATAATCATTAATCAATAATTTAGTTAATTCACCATATTCAAAAACACGATCTAGTTCTTGTGCATTGCTTTCACCCTGATTACACAAAATTCCAGTAATGGATAAATCAATAAGGGGGCGAATTCCAGATTCAAAAGCGAAGCCAGGCTTAAAAGCATGATTTGAATTAAAAGTATCACTCGATCCGTTGCTATCAGTTTTCCCAAGATTTTGTAACCCTCTTTCTCTAATCCATACAGGCAAGGCATTATTGTTAATCCAATTGCCAAATATTTTATTAGAAAACTTTTTACTTGCCTTAAATGATTCTCTACTAATAAATGTTTCTAGCGGAGCACCGCCAATAGATAGATTAATTAAACCAATGGGGATATTTATTTTATTAATTATATTTTTTCCAAAAAAATATGCTACCGCACTCATTAACCCAGAAGTATTGGTATCAGATTGCTGCCAGGTACCCCTATAAAAACTTTCTGAATTTAGATTATTTTTTATTGAGTCGGTATATAATTGATTATAGGTATTTTTTCCGGCATAAGTAGGATTATACCATCTTAACAAAGCATTATTACAATTACTTTTTTCTTGACTAAAGTGTTCTTCTTTAAACATCGGCCATTCCATATTTGACTGCCCGATACATAACCATATATCTCCAATTAATATATTATTAATTGAGGTGGAATCGGTATTAGTTTTAGCTTTAATTGATTGGGGGGATGCGTTTGCTTTTTCAGCATTAAAAATTACAAACCATGTTGCATCTGATTTTGTTTTGGTGATTTTTTTTTCATCGCCTTTTGATACTTGAATAATAGAACCGGGTTTAGCAATTCCCCATATTTTTATGGGTTGATTGCGTTGAAGTACCATATTATCTGAAAATATTTTATCAAATCTAAGCTGCCCATTTACAATTATAATAGAATAAAAAAATACAATATATATAGTAAAAATAATTTTCATTATTTCTTTTTTAAATATTGATCTAGTATAGAATAACAATACCATTCTTGTCTTGGTAGGTGAAAGGGACCCTTAAATAAATTACCTTTTGCGGTTTGAGCAATGGAACCATCTCTATGTAAATAACCAAACCACTCTCCATTAGTTTTATCATGAAAATGTTGATATGAATAATCATGAACCAACTTATGCATTTGAGCGTATTTTTCTTCACCTGTGACCAAATAGGCTAGCAGTGTTGCTATAATAACTTCATTATGTGGCCACCAAAATTTCATGTCATGCCAATACTCTTGTACTGGTTTATCATAAACATCTTTAAAGTATAAAATACCTCCGTAATGCTTATCCCAGCCTCTATCCCACATATAATCTAACATGCGACAAGCTAGATTAATTAAATTTTTATTGTTATTTTGATATAATGCCTCATGTAAAATAAACCAAGCGCCTTCAATGGCATGTCCTGGATTTAAGGTACGACCATCAATATGATCAATAATACTTCCATCAGGTGCAACCTGCTCCATCACGCACTTAATATCGTCTTTTACAAAATCTCTTTGAATCTCTTCGATCCACTTATTAATCAGCTCATCACATCTTGGGTCTCCAATATTTTCTCTTAGTTGTTGCGCCGTATTAATCATAATCATAGGGACTCCTATTCCTTTTGACGGCCTAGTATTAGTATACTTTGGCTGCAATAGGCCTGGTATTGTAGCATACTCAATACACTTTCCAAATATACGTCTAGCGCTAAGTGCAGCTTCTTCACTTCCGCTTGCCTTTGCATAAGCTGCAGCTGCGATAACATAAAATGTTTCTGAAAAAAAATATCTTCTTTTGCGTATGGGTCTTCCATCTTTTGTTACATGAAAAAACATTTGACCATCAGTATCAAAACAATGTTTATTAACAAAATCAAATCCTTTTTTCGCGCCATCTAACCATTCTGATTTTTTCTCAATAGTATTATAGAGTGTTGATAGCATCCATATGGCACGACATTGAATCCAAACCGCTTTGTCATCATCTATTAATGTACCGTCTGCATCACGCATAAATAAAAATCCACCATATTCTTCATCAATTGACTTTGGGAACCAAAATGGTATTGTGTCACTTAATAGTTGATGTGAGTAAAATATTTTTAAGTCGTTCAATTCCTTTTCAGAATACATAATTATTTGTTTGAAATACTTTAATCAATAAAATCATTTGATTTGGGTCGCAAAAATGTTAACTGAATTATTAATGCAACAACAACTATTAAAGCGAGATATATGAAAACCTGATTCATACTTCCTTTGTCACTAGATTTGCCTAAAATATTAGTAATGAAGGCGCCAGAAAATACGCCCACCAAATTCATTAAACCATAAGCTGTAGCGCGATATTTTGAGGAAACAAACTGACATAAAATTGGCATATTATTTGTATCAAAAATTCCAAAACCAAAGCCAAAACAAAATGAGGCTCCAATTACAGAAAATAATGAATGTCCACTGCTTATTAAAAATAATGCAGGTACCGTCAAGGATAGTCCAATTGCGCTTGTATAAACCCTACCTCTAATATTTTTTTGAGACCATTTATCTGATAAAATGCCGCCAAATATTACGCCTAATAGAGAGGATCCCGCTAGTGTAATTGTTGAAATAGGACCCGCAATACTCATTTCAATATGTAAGTTTTGTGCATATAAAGTTGGAAGCCAATTTTTCACGCCCCAACCTGGTAAACTTGGTACAGCAAAATAAATTAGTATAACCCAAAATGATATGTTGGTTAATAACAAACCTACTCCTCTGAATAGGGATGGGAGAGTGTTTTTATTAATGGAAATTTTAGCGCCCTTTTCTCTTGAATCCTCTTTTAAAAACATTATTAAAATAAAAGAATAAGCAATACCAATAAACCCAAATGTATGAAAAGCTTGTTGCCATGAAAACATGGTTGCAAAAGTTGCGCCAAAGCCTCCTAATGCTTGACCCATATAAATTCCAGACATATGTAACCCAATGGCTAAGGATCTTGTCTTGTTCGTGTGATAATCAGAAATCAATGACAGGCCTGCTGGTATATATAATGCTTCGCTAAATCCCATAAAGGCCCTTAGCCAATATATTTGATTAAAAGTAGTTGCATATCCCATTGAAAAAGTAACAGCGCTCCAAATAAATAAACTAAAAATAATTAACCATTTTCTGTTTACCCTATCGGCAATAATTCCAGAAATAGGACTCATTATTCCATAAATCCATAAAAAAATGGCCATTAGGTAGCCAAAATTAGTAGCAGATTGTAATTCATGGATATCCAATTGCATGGTGGGTTTCATCGTAGACAACATTTGCCTATCCATATAATTTAATAATGCCACTACCCATAAGAGTGCTACTAAAATCCAAGGATACCTTTTTGAATTATTCATGTAAAATAATTTTAGCGGAAAGAATTCTAGGTGTTCTCACGCCTGCTTTGATTTCTCCACTGGGAATTATAATTTCATCACCCCACTGTACAACATTAGTTGTTACGCTTGTATCAAATGGAATAAATCCAGTTGATGTCCATATATTTTTTTGTGTATTATATAATAATATTTCATTACTAAAACCAGGATGTGATTCCAGTAATTTATTTTTAATAGTAATTAAATTTTCTTTTCTTAATTCGTCTTTTTCTAAATTTATACTTGAAATTGTTCGTTCTACTTTATTAAATTGCTCCCCCCTGTCTCCGCCAAATAATAAAATGTATTTTTCAGTAACGACTGCGCCGGTTCCGGCAGATATGGGATAAGGAAGTGATTTTTTCTTATCCCATCTTTTTAAATGTATATCAAAAGAATATACATCGGATGAAAAATCACTAATTCCATTTTTTTGTTTTGCCCTACCACCCATTAGATAAATTTGCTTTTGACCATTCAAGTATTGAGCCACTACAACAGTATTGGATAAGGGTTTGGGGATCGCGGGTAGCATGGTCCAACCATCATTAATTTTATTAAGATTTAAGCTAAAAAATTGGTTGGTAGTATTTACTAATGTCTCACCCCCTAAGAAATAAAGAATCTTATCTATACATACCAATGATCCATTCGTAGTTTTAACAGGAAGATCCGGTAATTTAGTTTGTAGCAGATTGTTGGATGCTTCATCCCATTTTAATAAATAAACTTTATCACTAAGACCTAATTCATTTTCTCCGCCAGCAAAAACTATTCCAAATGGTGTCGAACAATTTGCTGCATAGGCAATATTGCTCACAAGTGAAGGCGCTATTGTTTCTTGCAAAACTTGTCCTTTTTCTTTCTTGAAAATAACAATATTATTATAGTATGCTTTTTTTCCGCCTTGCCATGGCATTTTATCTGGAAAATTTGCGCCAGCTGCTACAATTAATTTATTATTAATTACACCAACGATGGGGCCAGCAACTCCAATTGATTTAGATTGATTATTAAATGGAGGCAACTCGGCAATTGTTTTCCATTCAATTGAAATTACTTTTTTTGACTGTGCAAAAGCTGGCATATTATTTAACATTAATAAAATATAAATTGCCAACGGTTTCATTTTAAATTGGGATTAATCTAAAGATGAACAAAAGCTACTAAATTTTAACCGTTCTACATCATTTATAAAAGATGCAACTGAAGTGGGAGATAATTTTTGAATAGGCAATCTAAATTCCCCGCAATCAAGTCCAATTTGTTTCATATAAAACTTACCAACACCAATCCCTCCGTATTTTCCCAATAACCTTATCATTTCAATTGATAATTGTTGCATTTGGTTTGCTTTTTCTAAATCTCCTTGTTTAAATGCACTTATTAAATCATGATAAAGCGGGGCTGCATAATTAAAGGTGCTACCAATAAAACCCTTGGTACCTAAAACTAAAGCAGAAAGCATGTTTTCATCTCTGCCCCACAACATTTCATATTTCCCATTTTTATAGTTTTGACAGGAGAGAAAATCCATGAAATCCTCATGTGTATATTTTATGCCGGCAAAATTAGAAATTGAATCCCCTATTGCTTCTAACAAATTAATCATTGGGAAATTTACTCCGGTTAAAACAGGAATATGGTAATAGTAGAATGGCATATTGGGTACCACAGATGCTACCTCTCTACAACAATCTGCTAAAATTTGTACATTAGCCGGCTTAAAATAAAAAGGCGCACTTAAACTAATAGCGCTTAACCCAATTTCATATGCATAAATTGCTAAATCTTTACAATCGCTTAAGCAGGTGCCGCCCAAAAATAAAGTTACTTTAAATTCATTATCTCCTTTTATTGCTTCTGCCCAAGCTTTTGAAATAAGTTTTTTTTCATCCAGTGTTATTGAAACCCCTTCACCAGTTGAACCACAAATAAATGCGCCTTTAATTCCATTTTTTTTTAACATTTTATAATAACTTGGAATAATGGAAACATTAATACTTCCATCTTCAAATAAGGGAGTAAAGGGTGCAGCTATCATGCCCTCTGTACGTGGATGCTTCATCAAGTTTGGGTATTTTAATATCAATGAAATTAAACCTATTTTTTTAAATATTTGAATTTGATAGCGCAAATATTAAAGCTTAATGTATTAAGAAAAAGGCGTAATTATCGCTACCATACTTGTTTTAAGAATGTGTTCCCCTTTAAATTAATTGGTTATTAACAATTTTAAATATTATTTTTAATAATTGTTGGTTTAAACTCTTTTTAAATAACTAATTATTAGGTAATTCTAATTCATTTGCTCGTGAACCTACAACCCACCCATTTAAAAAATGACCTTGTTTGGCTAGAACCCTTGGAGCAAAGGCATTTTGACGAACTATACCTGGTTGCCTCCGATCCTTTGATTTGGGAACAACATCCCAATCCGGACAGATATAAATTGGATGCGTTTACCAACTATTTTAAAGGAGCGATGGAATCAGGTGGTGCATTTATCATTAGAGATACATTAAGTGGCCAAGCATTGGGATCCAGTCGCTATTGTGCATATGATGCCGCTATGAAAGAAATTCAAATTGGTTATACTTTTTTTGCAAGAAGTTGTTGGGGGAAGTCCATCAATAAAGAAGTAAAAACATTAATGCTTAACCATGCATTTAATTATGTAGACAAGGTGGCTTTTTATGTAGGGGCTAACAACATACGATCGCAAAAAGCAATGGAGCGCATTGGTGGTATTAAAGTTAGAGAGGAAGTGGTTGCTTATTTTGGAGAGCCCGATAGATTAAATTTTAGGTATGAGATTAACAAGTGATTCTGTTTTGAAAAATGATTTTATAGTACACTAATGAAAAAAATGTTTCCATTTTTTCTGTTTTGTTTTTTGTGTTATGGGACAGCTATACATGCACAAAATAAAAAACCAAATATTCTCATCATCTTAACCGATGACCAAGGGTATCATGATGTTTCCTATTACGGTACAAAAGATATTCGAACACCTAATATTGATGCAATTCGCAATGCAGGTATGCGATTCGATTATTTTTATACCAATTCCCCAGTATGTGCACCAACAAGAGCTTCACTGATGTCGGGCAGATTTCCCGATTTGGTGGGAGTTCCGGGATTAATCAGATCCACACCCGATAATAATTGGGGCTACTTGCAACCAGGTACTATTTTATTACCACAAGCATTAAAACAAGCGGGATATCGCACTGCGCATATCGGTAAATGGAATTTAGGTTTGGAATCACCCAACCTTCCCAATGAAAAAGGATTTGATTTGTTTCATGGTTGGTTGGAAGATATGATGGATGATTATTGGACCCACTTAAGGCATGGGAAAAATTTCATGCGCTTAAATAAGGAAGCGATTGAACCCGTAGGACACGCAACAGAATTATTTACACAGTGGTCAATTGATTATTTAGAAAAACAAGTGGGTGAAAAAAATCCATTTTTTTTATACTTATCCTATAATGCGCCACACTTCCCCGTATCTCCGCCAACAGCGTGGTTACAAAAAGTGAAGCAAAGAGAACCGCAAGCTTCAGAAACAAGAGCTAAGCTAGTAGCCTTTATTGAACATATGGATGATAATATTGGTAAAGTAATTGCATCATTAAAAGCCAATGGCCAATATGAAAATACCATCATCTTATTTTTAAGTGATAATGGTGGTCACCTACCCAGTGAATCAAATAATGGTGATTTGCGCGATGGAAAACAAAGTATGTATGAGGGTGGATTAAGAGTTCCTACTGTAATTAGTTGGCCTAAAATGATTAAAGCGGGTAGCGTATCGGCACAAGTAAATTTAACAATGGATATATACCCCACATTATTAGAAATTGCAGGGGTTCCTATCAAACATAAAATTGAAGGAAGAAGTTTTTTGAATACATTAATAAGTGAAAAAAATACAACTACCAGTGTTGATGAAAATAGAGTGCTTTATTTTACCCGAAGAGAAGGTGGCATGGAATATGGGGGTAAGGCATATCATGCAATTCGACAAGGTGATTGGAAATTGTTACAAAATAATCCCTACCAGCCCTTGGAGTTATATCATCTTAAGTTAGATCCTGAGGAAAAAAATAATTTAATAAAGCAAGAACCTAAAATTGCAGAAAAATTGAACGCTTTATTATTAAAGCAAATTCAGGAAAGTGGTAAAGTGCCTTGGCAAAAGCAAAACAAATAGCAATCCCCTATTAAATTTTGATGCCTACTAATTAATAGTTAAATTGCTATACGCTAGATTGCTATTAATTTGTATCTAAATCATATGTTGGATTTTATAGGTCACTTACATCCCTTAATTGTGCATTTGCCCATTGGTATTTTGCTATTGGGTGTTTTAATGATGGTTTACCAACATTTTAGTAAGGTTGATTTACGCGCGCCCATTTCATTGGCTTTTTTGGTCGGGAGTATTAGCGCCGTGTTGGCTTGTATTGCAGGATGGATATTATCCAACTCCGGCGAATATGATGCATTATTAGTTCAAAAACATCAGTGGACCGGGATTAGCACAGCAGTTATAGGATTACTAGTTTATTTCTTAAAGCAATACCGAAAATTATTAGCTGTCATATTAACCCAACTTGTTTTTATTACAGGTCACTATGGTGGTACATTGACGCACGGTGAAAATTATTTATTTAAATCGAATGAAAATTCTAACAAGAGCCAGGTTGACACTATAAAAGTGGAAGCAAAAAAAATTACACAAACAATTTCAAATGGAGCTGATTCCTTAACCATTGAAACGCATAATGTTTATAAAGAAGAAATTGCACCCTTATTAAAATTGAGATGTTATAATTGTCATTCCGCAATTAAACAAAAGAATGGATTGAGATTAGATGGAGAAATGTTCATCAAAAAGGGTGGAAAAAGCGGAAAGATATTTGTCGCGGGTAATACTTTCAAAAGTCCACTATATACAAGCTTAGTATTGCCAATTGATGATGAAAAACATATGCCGCCGAAAGGAAAACATCAGTTAAGTCAAAATGAAATTTTAATTATTGAAAACTGGATAAAATCAGGCGCATCTTTCGAGGATATCATTGACACCATCAGCAATAAGGAAGTAGCAAACAATATTACAGCAGCAAATAAAATTGCAGACAAGAATATTTTAGATGATCCGAAATTAAAAAACGCCAAAGCTGAAATAACAGAAACAAAAAAGAAGGATATTGAAAATAATAATATCAAAGGTTTCGAAAATATTTCAAACCTACCAAACCCTGCACCCTTAAGCCCTGCGATCATTGAGGGCTTCAAACAAGAAAATATTATCTTAACCAATATAGCAGAAGGTTCCAATTTTGTGATGGCCAATTTTGTTAATGTAGTTCCTTTTAATAATGCCATCTTGCAAGCATTGAAAAATATTAATGAACAATTAGTCGTATTAAAATTAACCAACCTACCTATCAATGATAATGATATAAAAATAGTTGCGGATTTAAAAAACATTAAAAAGTTGAATGTTGAAAACACGTTGATCACAGATAATGGGATGGAGTATATAAAGCAGTTGTCAAAATTGGAACAGCTTAACCTTTATGGTACAAATGTCTCAGATGAAGGGCTTATGGAATTAGCTTCATTAAAAAATTTATCAGTGCTTTATTTATGGAAAACTAAAGTAACTTTAAATGGGATTGAACAGTTTAAAAAAATAAATCCGAAAGTAGTTATTGAAATAGGTGATTTTAAATTTCAGAAAAAATGAAAAAATATTATTTATTCATAGGTTTTATTGGTGTTTTTTTTGCATTTAAAAACATATCCAAATTACCCGAGGATGTAAATGCGGCGTATCTTAAATTACCATTAGTCATTGATTATAATGAACATGTAAAACCAATTTTATCCGACAAGTGCTTTAAATGTCATGGTCCGGATAAGGCAAAACAAAAAGCAGGACTTAGATTAGATATGGAGGCGTCAGCTTATGGACCTTTGCCTGAAAGCCCTGAGAAATTTGCTATTGTGCCGGGCAATTTAAATAAGAGTGAGCTTTACCACCGCATATTATCTTCCGATCCTGGTTACATGATGCCGGATCCCAAATCTCATTTAACCTTAGATGCAAAGGAAAAGGCAATACTTATAAAATGGATTGAAACAGGTGCAGTATATAAGCCCCACTGGGCTTTTGTTGCACCACAAAAAAAGGCGATACCAGACATCTATAATTTACAGGTGAATAACCCCATTGATAATTTTGTATTTAGTCGATTACAACAAGAAGGTTTACAGCCTAGCCCGAAAGCGTCTAAAGAAATTTTATTAAGAAGGCTTTCCTTGGATTTAACCGGTCTTCCGCCGACTGTTGATGAAATAGACCAATTTTTAAACGACCAAAGTGCAAACGCTTACGAAAAGCAAGTAGACCGACTATTAAGTTCCCAGCATTATGGTGAAAAAATGGCGACCCAATGGCTGGACCTAGCTCGGTTTGCCGATTCCTATGGATACACCGTGGATAGAACAAGGGATATGTCGGTTTATCGCGATTGGGTTATTGGTGCTTTCAATGAAAATATGTCCTATAAAAATTTCATCCATTATCAACTAGCGGGTGATTTAATGCCTTCGCCTACCAAGGATATGATTATTGCAACCGCGTTTAATCGCAATCATCCACAAAATATGGAGGGTGGAATTATTGAAGAAGAATTTCAAACTGAATATGTGATGGATCGTACCAATACTTTTGGAGAAGCGTTTTTATCCATATCGGTGGGTTGTGCAAGATGTCATGATCATAAGTATGATCCGGTTTCACAAGAAAATTATTATGAGCTGTATAGTTTTTTTAATAATGTACGCGAGGCAGGACAGATATCTTGGAATGATGATATGCCAACACCCACATTAATGCTTCCTACAGCAGAAGAAGAAAAGACAATTCAATATATTAATTCATTGGTTAAAGAAAAAGAAGCGCAATTAAAATTAAGCTACGAAAATGCATCCAATGAATTTAATGAATGGATACAACAAGAAAAATATAAAACAATATCAAGCAAGGGCGTCCCGGTTGAAAATTTACAAGGCTTTTATAGTTTTGAAGATTCATTAAAAAATAGTGTCAACAATAGTAAAACAGCCATTTTACGTCGCGATTGGGATACAAAAAGTGAACCATTGAAATTTGAAAAAAATGAGAATGGACAAAGTTTATATTTAAATGGTGACACCTATTTGGATTTAAAAGAAGTGGGCGTTTTCAGAAAATCGGAACCTTTTACCATTGGCCTATGGATAAATATTCCTAAGGAAATGAAGGAGGGTGTTATTTTTCATAAAAGCAATGCAGAAAGGTTGTATAATTTCAAAGGCTATCATGTTTATTTAAAAAATAATCGACTTGAAATGACAATGGCACATACTGCACCTTCCAACGCCATTACAAAACTGTCTTTAACGGATGTTCCGCGTAATCAATGGATACAACTCACTATGACCTATGATGGATCTTCTACCGCAAAAGGTTTGAATTTATTTATTGATGGCGCTCCATTAAAAATGGAAACACAGATTGATCAATTATATAAAGACATTGTATTTTTTTCAAAGGATGAACCAGGATTACAAATTGGTGCCTGGTATCGTGGATTTGGTGTTAAGGGCGGAAAGCTAGATGATGTATCTGTATATAACCGAGCTTTAACTCCTTTTGAAATAAAAGTATTGGCAAAAAAAACTAACTGGGATTTAATTACAAAAAAAACCAGCACCGAATTAACCAAGGAAGATATTTCTGTTCTAAAAGAATATTATAATTCAGTAGTGAATGTAGCTATTAAAAACGCAA
>RFZW01000190.1 GCA_009920495.1 Chitinophagia bacterium | reverse complement strand
CTTCGTGCGCTTCCTGTGCATTTTCGTTTTTATTTTTAAACTTACGTGGTTGGTAATATTTTGCACCAAAGCTTGAATTAATTTCTGCTTTAATTGCATCTACTGCAGTTTCACTTAAACTAATGCTATCAGTTCTCATGTAAGTGATTTTACCACTTTCGTATAATTTTTGTGCAAGTAACATGGTCTTACTAACGCTATATCCTAATTTTCTTGATGCTTCTTGTTGCAATGTGGATGTAGTGAAAGGCGCTGATGGTGTACGTTTCCCGTCTTTTACATTAATATCTTTTACCGTATATTTTGCGCCCTTACATTCGTTTAAAAACTTTTCAGCAGCTGATCCTGTGGCTAATTTTTGTGGCCCTTCTGCTTTGAATTTTACTTTTTTCTTATTGATATCTGGTGCAGTAAATAATGCGGATACTTTAAAAACACTTTCTGGTAAAAATTGGTTGATTTCTCTTTCGCGTTCCGCGATTAATCTTACGGCAACACTTTGCACACGACCTGCGCTCAAACTTTTTTGCATACCTATTTTACGCCAAAGCACTGGGCTTAATTCAAATCCAACAATTCTATCTAAAATACGGCGTGCTTGTTGTGCATCCACTAAATCCATATTAATGAACCTAGGATTATCGACCGCTTTTTTTATTGCTGGTGCAGTAATCTCATGAAAAACGATACGCTTTGTTTTTTTTGGATCTAGACCAAGTACTTCCGCTAAATGCCAACTGATACTTTCTCCTTCACGGTCCTCATCCGATGCTAGCCAAACTTCCTTGGCTTTCTTTGCCATGGATTTTAAATCTTTCACCACTTTTTCCTTGTCTGATGGTACCGAGTATCTTGGTGCAAATTTATTTTTAAGGTCAATTCCCATCTCGCTTTTCTCTAAATCTCGGATATGACCATAGCAACTTCTTACTTCAAAATCTTCTCCCAAAATTTTCTCAATGGTCTTTGCCTTTGCAGGGGACTCCACGATTAATAGGTTCTTTGCCATACGCTCTTTGGGTGTTTATAAATTGAAAATCAACTATTTATGTTTAATGAAATTAACATTGTTTGCTAATCCCACATTCTTTTCTCGCGATGCAATATTAGAGCTTTCACCGAAAAAATAAAAATTACCTAATCTTCCGGGGCTAAAAATGCCATTATTTTATCA
The DNA here is from genome assembly GCA_009920495.1 of Chitinophagia bacterium. GTDB lineage: Bacteria > Bacteroidota > Bacteroidia > Chitinophagales > Chitinophagaceae > Sediminibacterium. The sequence goes on along the minus strand of RFZW01000190.1, from coordinate 1,576 downwards.
ATAACTGCTTGCGTTTTATATACTTTATTATGACCTAATCCATTGGTTATCAAGAAATTAATGTTTTTCGGTGCTTTTTCTTGAAAATTAATTAAATCTTTATAAGGACAAACCCTATCCTCGGCATCGTGTACCCAAAGGATGGGTCCGGTGTAATTTTCAATGGCCCGATCAGCTTCAAAATGCGTTATTGGGTGTTTTGTTTTTGTCGCTAATAACGCTATAAACGCGGTTTTAATGCTTTCGCTAAAACGCATCATTTTAAAGTAATTATTAAAGGTAGTGGTGGTTTTGGTTGCTGGTGCAATTAATACAAATTTGTGTTGTTCAGGATTTGGAATTGTTTCAGCTAACATGGCTATAGTAATTGCGCCCAAGGAATGGCCAATAAAGTGATCCACTGGCCCTGTTGATTTTATGATTTGTTCAATTGCATTCAAATAAATTAAAATATTAATGTATTTGCCTTGACTTAAGCCATGGCCTGGGGCATCAAAAATCAGAACGCGATAGCCCATTTTTAATAATGGCCCAACATATTGCTCAAATTTATAACCATAGCTTGCATAGCCATGTGAGATGAGCACAGTTTTATTGTTACTCTTTTGACTTGTCCATTCAAATCCTTTTAATTGAATTCCATCCAGTAAGGTTACCGTTAATGGTTTGGCTTGGTGAAAAATGGCAGGTGCCTTTTTTTTCTTGTACTTAGGATAGGGGGTACAAAATAATTCAAAGGCTATTTTACCAGCAATAGTGGGTGAAACAAGGGCTAGGGTTTTGAATTTAGTCCTCAAATACTTTAAGTACATTCTTTCGGATAACCCTATTTTGGCCATTCTTTTTGAAATTTGTGCAAAGATAGTATGGCAAAGCACAGTAGTCGTATTTTTTTTGTATTTCGCAAATGAAATTGCCACTTTAGCAATAAGCATTGGCGGATTACAGTTATTTTTGCAAAAATCTATTGCGGTCATATGTACTCATTAAAAATCAATTTTGAAGAAAAAGGGCTAGCGCCTGTAACATTAACAAATATCGCACCCGATGAAAGCTTACTTGAAGTGCTATTAGAGGCCGGTATTGAGCTACATCATAATTGTGGAGGGGTATGTGCTTGTAGCACTTGTCATATATATATAAAGTCGGGGGCTGCACATATTGCTGAACTTTCCGATAAAGAGGAGGACTTTATTGATCGTGCTGTTAATCCACGAATTGAGTCTAGGTTAGGTTGCCAATGTATTTTAGCTAAGGGGGGGTCTGGGGAATTAGAAATTACCTTGCCTGACCAAACACAATTTTTAGGAGAGTAGTATAACATAAACCGCGGCTACATTTCTTTGAATGCAGTCGTTTAATTTTGAAATAATTTTAAGAATAGTAAAATAAAAGACCAAAGTAAAATCAATTAATATGAGTCAGTTTGAACCCCCGATACATTGGAATGATCATGAAGATATCGCTCAAAAATTATATGAGAAGTTTGGTGATGATTTTACTGAAGCAAAAATATATCGTGTTCGTTTTACTGACCTACTTGATTGGGTGTTAAGTTTACCTCATTTTGAAGGGA
>RFZW01000189.1 GCA_009920495.1 Chitinophagia bacterium | reverse complement strand
TTAAGATTTAATAAAGTTTAAAAAAGCAGCTAAACCCTTCTTCATTTCTTCATCATAGACGTAATTAATATTCTCCGTATAATACTTATTCAAATCATACAATTGCTCCTGCGCAGGTATAAAGCCGATTACCTCATCCAAATGCGCTAAACCATGCCCATTGGCCGCGTCAAAAGCAGCCATGAATGCTGAAGGTATAGGCTGATTCGCCACCCATGCAGCAAAAACAAATGGCAAGCCAGTAAGTTGTTTCCAAGCCAAGCCAAGGTCATATACATAAGGGTATTTAGATAAATTTTCTAAAGCTCTATCTCCAATAATCACACCGGCAGTGGTGCCCGAAATTTGAGTAATATACCCTTCTGTTGCTACTAAAAAATTCACTTCTACCTTCCAATATTGCGCTAATAATATCTTTAATAATTGAACCGATGTTCTACTCTGGTAATCTAAATAAATATTTTTTATTTGGTCTATAGGCACTTCACTAAATAAAGCCACCGACGCCACCGCACCATTAGCACCAATCACGTACTTGGAAACAATGTGGGGATTAGATAATTGGGGCAGGATAGCCACCGGAACTAACCCAATATCAATTTGACCTGATAGTAAATCCTGGGCAATTTTAGCTGGATAAGATTTGACCAAATCAATGCTGTTTAAAAAGCTTTCCTGCTCGATTCCTAATAATAATGGGCGGGTATTTAAATAACTTACCGCGCCTATGCGCCATCTTTTGTCCAATTGAATTAACTTTGCACAAAGAAAAACCTTTTTTTTAATATAGCTCATTGAGCGCTTATTTTTCTGAATTTGGCCTTATAAAATACCGTGTAATGGTGGAAGTGCACTACTTCTTGTTTTTGGCAGATAAAAAGTTCTTTAAAGTTACCCCTGCTTTACGTAAAGCTTTACTTGGGGTGGTTGAAAATTTTAGCGAAGCAGATGCTGAAAAAATTAAAACGATCGAAGCTACTACCAACCATGATGTTAAAGCGGTTGAATATTTTTTAAAAGAGGTGCTTGACAATAATAAAGCAAGTGAATTAAAAGAATGGATACACTTCGGATTGACATCTCAAGATATTAACAATACCGCTATTCCATTAAGCTGGAAGGAAGCAATGGAAAATAATATTTTACCTGCGTACATCAATTTGCAAAATAATTTATTTCAATTAGCAAAAAAATGGAAAAAGGTTTCTTTATTAGCAAGAACCCATGGCCAAGCAGCATCTCCAACAACATTAGGAAAAGAGATCATGGTTTTTGTGGAAAGACTACATCATCAAATTGAATTATTTGCTTCCATACCTTATGCTGCAAAGTTTGGTGGTGCAACTGGTAATTTTAATGCCCATCATATTGCTTTCCCAAAAAAGAATTGGGTTAGTCTAGGCAATGAATTTGTAGATGACGTTTTAGGATTACAAAGAATGCAGTTTACCACACAAATTGAGCACTACGATCATTTTGCTGCGCAATGTGACACATTAAAGCGTTTAAATAATATATTGATTGATTTAAGCCGTGATATATGGACCTATATCTCCATGGATTATTTTAAACAACAAACAAAGAAAGGAGAAGTAGGATCAAGTGCTATGCCGCATAAAGTAAATCCAATTGATTTTGAAAATGCCGAAGGAAATTTAGGCATGGCAAATGCAGTACTAGAACATTTGGCAGCGAAGCTTCCTATCAGTCGTTTACAAAGAGACTTAACCGATTCTACTGTTTTAAGAAATGTGGGCGTGCCTGCAGGGCATATTACCATCGCCTTAAATTCTTTAGAGAAAGGTTTAAGCAAATTGATTTTGAATGAAGAAAAAATGCAGACCGATTTGGAAAATAATTGGGCAGTAGTGGCTGAAGCCATTCAAACCATTTTACGCCGCGAAAACTACCCTAATCCATACGAGGCATTAAAGGATTTAACAAGAGGTAATAATAAGATTGATAAAAAACTAATGCATAAATTTATTGATGGCTTAAAAGTAAATGCAACCATCAAAAAAGAATTAAAAGCAATTACCCCGCATAATTACACTGGCATCACCGCGGAATATTAAAATGTCCCAATCAAGCAACTTTTATTAATCTTCGGCATCTGACCGATCATTCGGTATTTCATTAAAGGGCGGTACTATTTTTTTCCTTGGTTCTTTTTTCGCCAATAAGCTATGAATGGGCTTCATCCCTTCTTTTTCAATGGCCATGGTTAATACTTGAGCCGTTGCAGCTGCATCACCCCAAGCACGGTGACGACCTTCAATACGAATTCCTAAATCACGTGTCAAGGAACCCAAGCCATATTTTTCCAATCCGGGAAAAACGCGTCGACTTAATTTAATGGTACATAATTTAGGTGCGGACCATTGAAAACCACATTTCCCTAACAAATAGTGCACAAAGGAATAGTCAAAGCTTACATTATGCGCCACAAATATGCGACCATTCAATAAATTAAAAATCTGTGGTGCTACTTCCTCAAATAATGGCGCATTTGCCACCATGGCATCACTAATCCCGGTCATATTCACGATAAAAGGGGGTATTTTTTGCCTAGGGTTAATCAAAGTGACATATTTGCCAGTCACTTCCACCCCATTGTGAATCACAATAGCAATTTCAGTAATCCCAGCCGATTGGGGGGTACTGCCTGTGGTTTCTATATCTACTACTGCAAATTCCATTGAGTGGCTAAGGTCGTATTTTTTAGCAACTTATTGCTTGTCCCTTTTCCTTATTTTTGTGGCTCAATATAGGTAAAGAAGCAAAGCATG
>RFZW01000188.1 GCA_009920495.1 Chitinophagia bacterium | reverse complement strand
GGGCAAAAGGGACAAGCACCTGAGTTTTGTGAACCTTGGATAAATAAAGCAATTTTAGCACAGCATTTATATTCACCCGCCATGTGGGCCATTTTTCAGTTGCAGGACTTTTTAGGCGTGGATGCTACCATTCGAAGAAATAATCCAAAAGAGGAGCAAATTAATGTGCCTGCAAATCCAAAACATTATTGGCGCTTCAGAATGCATATCACCCTTGAAAACTTATTAAAACAAGATGAATTTAATAAGGAATGGAAAAAGACCATCCAATCAAGTGGACGCTAATGTTTTGTATCTTAGCAAAAAATTAGATTAGTGCAATTAGAATTTTGGGAACAGCAATTACCTTTTGAGTATCCATTCACCATTTCAAATGGTCGAACTAAAACGCATCAGCACAGCTTAATGGTTAAATTGTCTTTGGGCAATTGGGTAGGCTATGGTGAAGCCCCAGCCATTGTATATTATAATGTTACTGTGCAAGAGATGATGGAACAATTAGAAAAGCAAAGAAAACTTATTGAAAAATTTGCCTTAATTGATCCAGAAAGATTTTGGCATTTCTTGCATCACTTATTTCCCAATGATCCATTTTTAGTATGTGCTTTAGATATGGCAGGTTGGGATTTGTTTGGACAAATGAAAAAGCAACCACTTCATGAAATGTGGCATACTACCTGGGACAATAACACGCCAACGCCCATATGTGATTATACTTTAGGAATTGATCCAATTGAAAAGATGGTGGAAAAAATGAATGCGCATCCTTGGCCTATTTACAAAGTGAAAGTGGGTACCGATTACGATATTGAAATGTTAACTGAATTAAGAAAGCATACTACTGCGCCTTTGCGCGTGGATGCCAATGCGGGTTGGACTTTAGAAGAAGCCATGGTTAAAATACCAGCATTTGCCAAGGTAGGCGTTGAATTAATTGAGCAACCTTTGGCCAAAGATAATTGGGAAGGTATGGCGGAATTAAAAAAGCAATCTATACTTCCTTTATTTGCAGATGAAAGTTGTGTGTTTGAAAAGGATGTCGCCAATTGTGCAAATTATTTTCATGGCATCAATATTAAGTTAACCAAATGTAGTGGACCAACACCGGCATTAAGAATGATCAAGGAGGCCAAAGGTTTGGGATTGAAAGTGATGATGGGAAGTATGAATGAAAGTGTGATTGGCTCAGCTGCAATCGCGCAGTTTTTGCCGCAATTGGATTATGTGGACATGGATGGCCCTTTATTAATGACCGAACTAAATGGTGTAGGACTTGATTTTAGTTTTGCCCAAAACAACGGTCAAATTGCACCATTACTAAAGCCAGGATTGGGCGTGCAGTATCGTATGCCTTTTAAAAAATAAATAATTTATTTGAAATAAATTTTATGACACCAGAACGTACAAGTAAATTATTAAAAGTTTTAAGCAAGCGACAAGCCAATTTAACGGTGGTGTTGGAGAATGTGCAGGATCCACATAATGTTTCTGCTGTAATGCGCACCTGTGATGCAGTAGGTATTCAGGATGTATACGTGCTTACCACTAAAATACCAAGGCATAAAAAATGGGGATATCGGAGTAGTAGTAGTGCGCTAAAATGGTTGACCATTCATGAATTTGATAATTTAGAGGAATGTGTTGCTGCATTAAGAAAAAATTTCACAAAAATATTAACCACCCATTTGTCAAGTGATGCGGTGAGTTTACATGATATTAATTTTACAGAATCTGTTGCCTTGGTTTTTGGCAATGAACATGCAGGTGTTACTGAAGAATTTAGAAACTTGGCGGATGGTAATTTTATTATCCCACAAATGGGGATCATTCAAAGCTTAAATATTTCAGTGGCATGTGCAGTGAGTATTTATGAAGCCATGCGACAAAAAATGAACGCGGGACATTATAATCAAGCCACACTTCCTAAGCAGCAGATGGATGAATTATTAACTGTTCTGGCACGGCAATACCCAAACAGCCCATTGCTTTTTGTAAAGTTGCCGCTGTTAAAATGCCAATCTTAATTCTCAATTGCTTTTTCGTTTCTGAGTCCGCATTCGCAATAGAATGTTCGGTATAAAATGTGTTGAACAATTTTGCCAAATTAAAAGCATAGATAGCAATTTTTGAAGGGTCTAAATTATCGGCAGCTTCATTAATAATGGCTGGGAATAAAGATAATTCAATAGCTAATTGTTTTTCCAAGGGCAATAATTCATTTGTCGTAAGTGTTACTGCAGTTCCTGTTTTACGTAAAATGCTCTTGATACGCGCGTGTGTGTATTGAATAAATGGACCTGTGAAACCATGAAAGTCGATACTTTCTTCTGGGTTAAATATCATTTTCTTTTTAGGATCAACCCTTAATAGGAAAAATTTAAGGGCGCCTAATCCAATGGTATTGTATAATTCTTCAAGTTGTGCTGGCGTGAAATCAGACACTTTACCTAAGGCTTCCGTTTTTTCTTTCGAAATATTAATCATTTCATCCACCAAATCATCTGCATCTACCACGGTGCCTTCGCGGCTCTTCATTTTGCCAGTAGGGAGTTCCACCATGCCATAGCTTAAATGATATATGCCATCCGCTGCGGGTAATTGTAACTTTTGACAAATTAATTTTAATACTTTAAAATGATAGTTTTGTTCATCACCCACCACATAGATACTTGCATCCGTATTAAATTCTTTTTGTTTTAATTGGGCAAGTCCAATATCCTGCGTCATGTATACCGAAGTGCCATCTTTGCGACGCACAATTTTTTCGTCTAAACCGTCAACAGTTAAGTCAATCCAAACCGAACTATCTTCTTTTTGAA
>RFZW01000187.1 GCA_009920495.1 Chitinophagia bacterium | reverse complement strand
TTAGTTTTTATGTATAGTTGATTTTAGTTGTAACCCCGCCCTTCATCAGGCGGGGTTTTTTATTGCGGAAGGATTTCATATCATTTTAATATTCTTACTAAAATCACTATTTGAATCTTACTAATTCATTCAAAATGCACAAAATTTGTACCTTTAACGAATGCAAACAGTATTAATCACAGGTGGAACTGGAATGGTGGGAACTTCGCTTACGCAATTATTATTAAGTAAGGGCTATCAGGTGATAATTTTAACACGCAAGCCGCAGACTTCCCCAATTCCTAATTTAACTTATGCTGTTTGGGATATAGCGAAGGGTACTATTGATCCTTTAGCATTTGAAAAAGCAGATGCGATTGTTCATTTGGCAGGGGCAGGTGTCGCAGATAAAAGATGGTCCAAAAAACGTAAGCAAGAAATTGTGGATAGTAGGGTAATGTCGGGCGCATTGTTGGTGAAGTATTTAACAGCGCATACACATCAGGTTAAAACAGTGGTTACTGCATCGGCCATTGGTTGGTATGGACCAGATACAGAACAAAGCCTGCAATATGGATTTACTGAAACTGACCCTGTAGATGCTGCATTTTTGGGTGACACCTGTAAGCAATGGGAAGACAGCGTAAAACCAATTGAAACCTTAGGCATCAGATTAGTTACCTTAAGAATAGGAATCGTTTTAAATAAACAGGGGGGCGCATTGGCTGAGTTTATAAAACCGGCAAAATTTGGCTTAGCAACTATTTTTGGAACAGGAAATCAAATGGTCAGCTGGATACACCAAAATGATTTATGTAAAATGATTTTATTTGGGATTCAAACAGCTTCCTTAAAAGGAGTTTATAATGCGGTTTCGCCTGATCCAACAAGTAATAAAGATTTAATAATAGCAATTACAAAAAAATTACGCGGTTTTTATCTGCCCATACCTGTTCCCGCTTTCGTATTAAATATTATGTTGGGGGAAATGAGCATTGAAATTTTAAAGAGTGCGAAAGTTTCCTCCTATAAAATACAAGAAGCCGATTTTAAATTCGATTACCCCACATTAAATTCGGCTTTGCATGAATTGTTGTGATCAGCCTTGATGTAAATAAGTGTATAAAAATTACAATTAGTTTCTGATCGGCCTGCCTGCAGTGATCACTGATTGTATACGTTCCAATGTTTTCTTTTCGCCACACAAACTTAAAAATGCTTCTCGTTCTAAATCCAATAAGTATTGTTCATTTACAGTAGTGGGTTCACTTAAATCTCCGCCACACATTACAAAAGCTAATTTTTTAGCCACTTTAACATCATGATCAGAAGCGTATCCGGCTTTGTGCATACCATTAATACCTGCGTATAGTGCACCTAGTCCTGCTTTTCCTAATACTTTAATATCTTTTCTTTGTTGTGCCTGAGTGTATCCTGCATTAAATAATTGTAGCGCTTGGTCTTTGGCTTTGGTAATGCGTCTTGATTGATTGAGTAAAATAAAATCCTGTGATTTTCTTAAGATGCCCATATCCATCGCTTCCTGTGCACTTGTTGCCACTTTAGCAGTTGCAATTTGCATAAACCTGCGATTAAGGGTAATGGTTTCGGGTTCATCTGCATGCATTTCATCAGATGCGCGTAACACTAATTCCTTAGTGCCACCACCACCAGGTATTACACCAATACCTAATTCCACCAAACCTATATAAGTTTCTGCAGCAGCACAAATACTATCCGCATGTAAATTCATTTCACAACCACCTCCTAAACAAAGTCCATGAGGGGCCACTACTACTGGAATAGATGAGTAACGCACACGCATCATGCTATTTTGAAAAGTACGAATAGCCATATCAAGTTCCTCGTAATCTTGTTCAATGGCTAGCATGAATATCATTCCAACATTGGCGCCTGCACTGAATAAATTGGATTCGTTGGCAATCACTAAGCCATTAAATTTATCTTCTGCAATGTGAATCGCTTTATTTATTCCTTCTAAAACCTCGCCACCAATACTATTCATTTTGGTGTTCCAGCTAAATCCTGCAATGCCATCATTCATGTCCACTAGGGTGCATGCACTGTTTTTCCAAATGGTCTTTTCTTTTAAATCAGATAAGATTAAGAAGGACTCACTTCCTGGTATTAATTTATAAGCTTCAGTTGCCACATCGTAGTAATAACGTTTGCCTTCTTGTACTTTATAAAAGCTTAAACCTTTGCTCAGCATGGTTTCCACCCAAGGGGCAATTGCATATCCAGCTGATTTCATATCACCCATTACTTGTTTAGCGCCTAATTCATTCCAGGTTTCAAAAGCTCCTATTTCCCAGCCAAAACCTGCTTTCAAAGCATCGTCCAATCGGTAAAGTTCATCACTAATTTCAGGGATACGATGGCTGATATAGGAAAACAATGCAAAATGAAATTGACGTACAAATTCACCCGCTTTATCTTTTGCTGCGTATAAACTTTTTAAACGTTCGGGTAAACTTTCCATTGCTTTTGCAACACCAATGGAGGCGAATTTTATTTTAACGCGCGGTTCGTATTCGAAAGTTTTTAAATTCAGTGTTAAAATTTCTTTGGAGCTAGCCGTTTTTATTTTCTTAAAAAATCCTTGTCCAGTTTTATCACCTAACCAATTTTGCGCCACCATTTTTTCAAGCCAAGCAGGCAAAGTGAAAATATTTTTAGCTTCGTCATTCGGACAGCTTGCAGCAACCCCATTGGCTACTTTTACTAAAGTGTCAATACCTACCACATCGGCTGTGCGGAAGGTGGCTGATTTAGGGCGACCCATAATTGGCCCAGTGATGGATTCAATTTCATCAATACTTAATT
>RFZW01000186.1 GCA_009920495.1 Chitinophagia bacterium | reverse complement strand
AGGATATTTTTTTTCTTGTACCGTTTTCCAATAATCCCAGTCGTTTTGTTGAAACAATAAAATAGCTGCAGCCCCTTGGCCATCGCGACCTGCCCTTCCTGCTTCCTGATAATATTGTTCCAAACTTCCTGGGATATCATAATGTATCACCGCTTGTACACTACTTTTATTAATGCCCATACCAAAGGCACTGGTACATACCATGATTTGAATTTCATCATTCATCCAGGCACTTTGGTTGCGTTGCCTAGTTTCAATAGTAAGTCCCGCGTGGTATTCTTCGACCTTGTACTTGTAGGCTTTTAATAAATTAGTCAACTGACTTACATTGTTGCGTGTGTTACAATAAATAATGACCGCCCCTTTTATTTCATTTAAAATTAAACGGCAGCTGTGCAACTTAACGGGTACCAGATGAATACTATATTTTAAATTAGGCCGTAAAAATTGATCCGTGATAATAGTAGCTTTTTGTAATGCCAATTGCTTGATGATGTCTTCCTGCACTAATGGAATAGCGGATGCAGTCATCGCTAAAATGGGTACTTTTGGAAAAAGCTTTTTTAAAATACTTAATTTCCGATAGGCTGGTCTAAAGTCATAGCCCCATTGTGAAATACAATGCGCTTCATCAATGGCAAATAGTTGAATGTTTAATTGTGCTAAGAAGCTTTGAAAATTAGTTTGCGCTAATTTCTCAGGACTACAATAAATAAATTGGTACTTGCCTTTTTTTGCATCGTTTAAAATAGTTTCTTCCGCATCAGGTGTAATTTGACCACCTAGGTTTACGGCTGAAATATTTTTATCTAACAAATCCTTTACCTGATCCTGCATTAAAGCAATTAAAGGACTAATCACCACACATATGCCGCCATGGGTAATAGTGGGCACTTGAAAACACAATGATTTTCCTGCGCCCGTTGGAAGTAAGGTCAATACATCATTGCCTGCTAAAACAGCATCAATCACTGCCTCTTGTTGTGGCCTAAATGTTTCATAGCCCCAATATTGCTTTAATATTTGTGTCGTATTTTTCAAAAAGGTTACACTAATTTTTTCTTGAATAACCTTAATGAATTTATTGCCAATACCACATCACTTAATCCCATAATTAATGCACCATAAGTGGGTCCCCAAGTACCTAATAGTCCTAAGGCTGCAACAGGGATGGCAATGATATTATAGGAGAATGCCCAAATCAAATTTTCCTTAATGGTTTCATAGGTTCTTTTACCTAAGCCCAATGCCATCGGTAAATTTTTCAATCCTTGGTTCATTAAAATTACCTGTGCAGTTTGAATGGCAATATGTGATGCGTTACTTAATGAAATTCCAATGGTTGCTTTCGCTAGCGCCGGTGCATCATTGATACCGTCACCCACCATTGCAGTAGGATATTTTTTTACAAAATTATCAAGTTGCGTTAATTTATCTGCAGGGCTTTGTTCGCCAATAATTTCTTGGATGCCTAATGCTTTTCCTATTTTATCACATTTGGATTGTCGGTCACCACTCAATAAAATAGTATGTACCCCTTGTTTGTGCAAGGTTTCAATCACCAATTTTGCATCCGGTCTTATTTCATCTTCCACATCAATCCAGCCAATGAGTTGGTTATTTTTTTGAATATAAATATTGTGATCATCTTCCTTATAGTTTTGATCAACTAGTGTTTTGAATGAACCTGCCCAATATTGATTGCCTTCTTTGTCTGTTGCTTTAATACCTAATCCTTTGACTTCTTCAATTTTGCCCCAAGGAATTGCATTGCTTGTTTTCCATTCCAAGCTGATGCATTTGGCAATAGGATGGTTCGAATATTTTTCCAACGCATACACCAATGATTTAAAATCAGCTTCAGGGGTGCCATCCACTATGTTAAATTGGGCCACAGAAAAATGCCCTGTAGTTAAGGTGCCGGTTTTGTCAAAAACCACTTGCTTGATATCTTTAAATGTTTCTAAACTTTTTGCATTTTTAAATAATACACCGTTACGCGCGCCTCGGCCCAAGCCAACTGCAATAGCTGCAGGTGTAGCCAATCCCATCGCACATGGGCAGGAGATGACCAGTACGGCGATGGCGCGCAACATGCTTTCTCCAAAACCAATATTTTCACCGAGTGCATTATGTGCGAAAAAATAATTCAAAACCAAGGTAGCAAGCGCAATGCTTAAAACCAGGGGGACAAATACCGCACTTATTTTATCCGCTAAAATTTGCACGGGTGGTTTTTCACCTTGTGCTGCTTTTACCATTTTTAAAATATTAGCAAGGACGGTATCATCGCCAACAGCAGTTACATAGGCTTTAAGGCTGCCATCTTGAATGGTGCTTCCGCCTAATAACAAATCATTTTTTTTACGTTGCACGGGTACACTTTCGCCGGTAACAATCGATTCATTGACATTCGCTTCGCCCCATAATATTTTTGAATCCATCGGAACGGTCTCACCCGAGTTAATTAAAATTATATCGCCCACTTTTAAGGTGGTACTTTCTACATTAAAAATAATTTCTTTGTGATTTTCATCAAACACAATCATATTCGCCATTACTTTTTGCGCCTTCACTAAATCTTTTAATGCACGTTGGGTGGATTGTATGCTGGCATCCTCCATGTAATTACCAAAAAATACCAAAGTGATAATGGTGGCGGTGGTTTCATAATACGCAAATCCAACACCTAATTCCATCAGCGTGCCATATAAGCTATAACCAAATGAGGCGAGTGCGCCAATGGCAACGAGTACATTCATATTTGGAATGCCACCGCGTATACTATGCCAGGCACTTTTACCAAAATAACCCATACCTATAATAAAAACAGGGAGTGTAAATCCGAGT
>RFZW01000185.1 GCA_009920495.1 Chitinophagia bacterium | reverse complement strand
GGGCGTGCCGCACTAGCTAGCGTAGCCGCGCTCTATATGTCAGGTATTACTGACCCTAAAGTATTGGCTAACGCCCTTGTAGCAAGCCTTATAGCCCCTATTCTTAAAGGCATTGACCCTAAAGAAAAGCAGTTTGGCTTAGGCGCTAAGTAATGAATCAGGCCCAGTCATATGTAGCTTTGTTATTGGGGATAGCAACGCTGAGTGGCTTTATGGCTGGGCTTGTTAGGCACCTTGTTAAGTATTACCTGGCTGAATTAAAGCCGGACGGCAATGGCGGCCATAATCTTAGGGGCCGCGTTGACCGCATAGAGCAGCGTGTGGATAAGATTTATGAAATGTTGCTAGAGGATAGATTAGCTAAATAGGGCGTGTCGCGTTGCCTTTTGTCGGTGCGTGCAGTCATACTTTTACTACACACGCCGAGAGGGCTACTCGGATAGGTAGCTACTCGGCCTTAACAAAGGGCGAAAGATGAATAGTTTGGACTTTATAGTAGTTGGTATGGTGGCTCTATTTATGGGCCTATTTATTTATGCAGCTTATGAGATGGGCTACAAAGTCGGCTTAGGTGAAGGTTATCTACGTGGCCGTAACATCGCTAAGGCACTACGCGAGAGCGAGGCCGCTAAATGAGTAACTTTCTTGAAGAATACGAGGACGTTAACGCCAGGATTATCAGAGCGCGTAGCGAGTACCCTAGCCTTAGACTTGTGGCATACATAGAGGATATAGATATAACAAAAGGTTATATTCTAGTTAGAGGTGAAGCTTATAAAAACTATGAGGATGAGAAGCCAAGCGCTGTAGATTATGCCTTTGAGATACGTAGCGACAGAGGCGTAAACCTTCATTTTTGGGTAGAAAACGCGATAACGAGCTGCTACGGGAGAGTTATAGGCTTGCTTACACCTGGCGGTATTGCTCGCAGTACAAAGCAGGATATGGAAAAGGTAGAAGCTTTAAGCGCTAAGGATGTAGCCCCTGTAAGCGAGGATTTATGGGCTACTACACCTGTAGCACAGACTATCGAGGCAGTTAAAAACGAGCTGGGTGGTATTTACCTGCAGGCTAAACCGGAGTGCATCCACGGCGCCCGCGTTTGGCGTGAGGGATTTTCTACTAAGACAAATAAAAAATGGGGCAATTACAGCTGCACAGAAAAGACTAAGGCTACCCAATGCGAGCCGGTTTGGTATATGCAGACCTCCACAGGTTGGGCGCCCCAAGTATGAGCGAGCGTATGGAGATGATTAACCTGCAGACTATGACAGGCAAACTCTTTGTAAATGGCGAGGTTATAGCTGAATACAAGGTAGAAACGTGCGATAAGTGTGCGAAAGTCGTACAACTAGATAAGTTTGGTTATCAAAAGTCAGACCCAGTTGAAAACATTATATGGTTTTGCAAGGATTGTAGGTAATGACTAGCTCTAAATCCGATTGGGATTTAGACTTACGCTACGGGCAAGATGGCGAAGAATCGGTACGGCGCTTACTCACAATAGACACCGTAGAGGTCAAACGCGACAGGCGCTGGAAAGAGACGGGTAATCTCTACATAGAGACGTCTTGTTATTGCGTTAACGATGGGACCTTTAAGCCCTCAGGCGTATCAGTCTCTAAAGCTACGCATTTTGCCTTTGTCATAGAGGATTTAACTATCCTTGTATCCAAATCTGACCTTATCAACACGGTAAAAGAATACGGCAGAAATATCAGCTGTAATATTGAGCCTAACGTTTCTTTTGGCTACCTTATTACTATTGACTCGCTACTTAAATGGCAGGTAGAGAAGGCTGAAAGGATGGATTTTATCTATGGACAGTATCCGCTTTGAGTGTCGCAGCTGTAAAAAGATAACCGAGCAGATAGAGCGCATAGTTACCGATAACCTGCCGCCTAACGTAAAGGTTTTACAATGCAAGGTATGTAGCAAGATGAGCGTATGCCTATTGGTTAATTATGCCGATGTATGAGTATGAGTGTATTAGCTGCTCAATACGCTTTGAGGTGCAGCGCTCTATACACGATGTAAACATACCTAAGTGCTGTGGCTTTGATATGCGCCGTATCTATGACCCGGTAGGTGCCATATTCAAGGGTACTGGATGGGGTAAGGATGTTAAATAGTTATCCACAGGAGTTATCCACAAGGCATAATAGCTGTGGAGACACGCCCAACACTACGCTTAATATTGCATCTCGTTTGACATCGCTGGTACGCTGGTACCGCGCAGGCGAGCCGCTGAGGCGTAGCTCAGCCAAGCGCTATCAGCTAACGCCACACTTATGCTTACTAGTAAGCGGATTACTAATAATGAATATAACAACTGCTAATGCATACAACCCAAACATTGAGAGCTATAAGCTCTATGCTCATATGAAGCTACTTAATGATAAACAATATAGATGCCTGGTATCTCTATGGACTTTAGAGAGTAGATGGAATCCTAAGGCCGATAACCCTAAGAGTAGTGCGTATGGAATACCACAACTACTTAATATGACTGAGACTAACCCATATAAACAAATAGACTTAGGCATTAAATATATTACTCATCATAGGATTTATAAAGGTGATATGTGTAAGGCGCTAGATAGACATAACAGGATAGGGCATTACTAATGGCTACTAGACGTGGTGACCCACGTTCTCAGCGTAAGTACAAGGCAGTTAGATTAACCGTATTAGCTAGAGATAATCACACTTGCTTTTACTGTAATGCTGAGGCAGATACGGTTGACCATATTGTGCCAGTATCTAAGAGCGATGATAAGTCTGAGGCGTATAACCCTAACAACTTAGTGGCCTGCTGCAAGCGTTGTAACAGCTCTCGCGGTAATAAGTCACAGGCGGTTTTTTTAGCCACAAGCGCT
>RFZW01000184.1 GCA_009920495.1 Chitinophagia bacterium | reverse complement strand
ACAGCACCAATCACTAAGTCAACGGTTGGTAATTTTTCTTGTATCGCCATTAAAGTAGAATATTGTGTTACCACATTCGCTGGCATTACATCTGATAAATATCTTAATCTTGTTAAGTTGGTATCCATGATAGTCACATTCGCGCCTAAGCCCGCCGCCATCTTCGCTGCTTGTGTTCCTACAATACCACCACCTATAATTAATACTTCCGCTGGTTTCACGCCGGGTACACCCCCTAATAATTTTCCTTTTCCACCGAATGGTTTGCCTAAATAATAAGCCCCCACATTCACGGCCATTCTTCCTGCAACTTCCGACATCGGCACTAATAAGGGTAAGGAACCATCTGGTAACTCCACCGTTTCATAAGCAATACAAACTGCAGATGATTTCATCATCGCATCGGTTAATTCTTTGGATGCCGCAAAATGGAAATAAGTAAATAATATTTGTCCAGCTTTTATTAATGGAAATTCAACCGCTAATGGTTCTTTTACTTTGATGATCATTTCAGCAATGGCATATACTTCAGCAGCAGTTGCTAAAATAGCAGCGCCTGCTTTAATATAGGACTCATCTGAAAATCCCGAACCAGCACCTGCTTTGGTTTCTACATATACTGTATGGCCTTGTCTTACTAAAGCATCTGCACCTTCAGGGGTTAAACCTACTCTGTACTCCTGAATTTTAATTTCTTTTGGGCATCCGATAATCATAATATTTGTTTTAATTACTGCATAAATATCATCAAAAAGGAAATATTATGTCTAAAATTCAAATATTCAGTAAAATATACTATAAAATTTAATAATTAAAGGAATTGTCGGTAATTTTGACTGCGGTTTTGCCCTTGGGCAGAATTTATTCCTTCACCTTGAATGCAGCACCTATGAGTTTAGATACCACCGATATTGCCATTTTGAAAATTTTGCAAAAAAACGCTTTGGCAAAAATTAAAGAGATCAGCGCGGAAGTGAACCTTTCCATGAGCCCAACACACGATCGTATTAAACGTTTGGAATCGGAAGGATACATTCAAGGGTATGTGGGCATATTAGATAGAAAAAAAATTGACCTTGGTTTAATCGTGCATTGTCATGTGACTTTAGATAAACAAACCACCAATAATTTTTCTGAATTCGAACAAATCATTGCACAGTACCCCGAAGTTATTTCCTGTAGTTTGGTATCAGGGAATTTTGATTATTTTTTAAAATTAGTGACCAAGGATGTAGAGTCTTACAATAAATTTTATCAAGAAAAATTAGCTGTGCTTCCCATGGTGGCACATATCAATAGTTTGTTTGTGATGGATGAAATAAAAACAACTACCGAACTACCTTTATAATTACATACTGTTTAAATGCAATACCAGTATGCATTTCAAAAATATTAACAATGAATACACCAATTAAAAATTTAATCTTCGATTTAGGAAATGTTTTATACGATATTGATTTTAAAAAAATGAATGCCGGTTTTACTTCTTTAGGAATAAAAGATATTGAGACCCATTTTACCTTGAACCAATCACATCAATTATTTCTTGATCTTGAAATGGGTTTTATCAATGAACAAGCATTTTTTGATGGTTTTCGTAAATTATCAAATTTGCCTGTAACCAATGATCAAATTACAATTGCATGGAATTCCTTGTTAGTTGGTTTTAGAAAATCTAGTATTCAATGGGTGAAGGAAAATAATAAAACCTATCCCACTTTTTTATATTCCAATACGAATCAAATTCATTGTGATCATTTTATTCCAGAATTTGAAAGGGAAGTGGCTGATTATCCATTTGAGTCCTTATTTCAAACACCCTATTATTCTCATAAAATGGGGATGCGCAAACCCGATCCAGTTTCTTTTACCTATATATTAGAGAAAGAGGGTTTGGTGGCAGGTGAAACCTTATTTGTAGATGATAACGAACCCAATATTTTAGCTGCGGCCTCGGTAGGGTTGAAAGTGCTTCACCTAAAACCCTGTATGATGCTAGAAAATGAAATTCAAGCTTACTTGTAGGTAATAATAAGCCACAAAATGGGTCCAAATATCCATGGAGACGTAAACCAGGTGAAGTTAATGTGAGGGCCTATTTCTTCTTAACTTCCTCAAAATCAATATATTCTGCTTCAATTGGTGGGCTAGCAGGCTTGGGGTTGCTGTTAAAAGTACTATTCGACCTTGTATTTGCATTGGCTTGTTGCTTGGCTGCAGCATCCCTAGCTTGTTCCATGGTTTGCCTCACTGTTTTTACCCCTTTGCTCACTGGTACAACCACATTGAAAATCAATTTGTAAAGGAAATAGATCATTATCCCGTAAAAAATCAGCTTACTCATACTGCAAAAATAAGGGGTCTCTTAATATTATTGGGATATTTCATCCCGTTTTATTACCTTTGGTGTAGTGTAAAAGCTATCGAAGGGAACGAAATCGTTCCCTTCTTCTTTTTTAATTATGGAACCAAGTGTATTAATTGATAAGGTAAAAACAGTAATTGACCCTTTGTTAGCAGAGGATCAAAGCTATTTTTGTGTTCAAATTAAAGTGAAACCGACCAATAATATTAAAGTGTTTTTGGATGGAGATAATGGTTTACCTATTGAAAGATGTACTTTTTTTAATCGAAAATTGTACAAAGCCATCGAGGAAGAAGCTTGGTTTCCGGAAGGTGATTTTTCATTAGAAGTTTCTTCACCTGGGGTAGATGAACCATTATTATTACAACGACAATATCAAAAAAATAAAGGTCGTAAGGTATTGGTCACGATGAATGATGGCATTGAAAAGGAAGGTCAGTTATTAGAAGTTGGGGAACAGGAAATTACTTTGGAGTGGACGGAGGGAAAAGGAAAAAAAGCATTGCAACAGCAAATGCAAATACCA
>RFZW01000183.1 GCA_009920495.1 Chitinophagia bacterium | reverse complement strand
AATTGCATTGATATACATATCAAAAAAGGGCTTCATTAATTCAAAGTCGCCGCTATAATACATAGTACTATAGGGTATCCTTGTATTTTGGAACCAAAAATTAGCGCCCCACAATCTAAAATCAGCATCTAAACCAACCTCTTTTTTGTCAACCAAAGTTTCATCGGGCGCGACTGTAAATATGGAGCCATTGAATTTTATGGGCATTCCTCCACGGCCTGAACAGGCATTCAAATACCTTTGTAATAAGTACCCTTGGGTAATTTTGAATGTGGTACTTGCTTCTTGTTTTGAATTAACTATAATATAATGGTTGTTCCAAAATTTATGCCACCAGTTGATATGATTTTGGTATTTTTCAATCACATTTAAATTTTGTACTTGCTTATGTAAGGCAATAATTTCTTTTTTCCATTCATTTACATCAGGGGTATGTTTTTTTAGAATAGTAATTTGGAAGTTAAACTTGGTAGCAGGAATTTTATTTTCAATTGTATATTCATTCTTTTTTATAAAATTTTCACCACTCACAATTGCACCAAAATTTTGATTTAATAAAGGGTCTTTACCAATTGTATTAAAACTTGTTATATTTTGATTGTCCAGGGTTAGTTGCCAAACAGAACTTTTATTTTGATGCACCCATATTAGTGCATTTGGCTGCATCAATATCGTATCTTTTTCTTTCATAAAGGGGGTTTCCCTGAATGCAACGCCATAGCCACTATGTCTTTCATGCCCAATTAATTCACTGGATTCTTTTCGCCACATGGCATTAGTCACTTCTACTTGTACAGGAATTGTACTATTTCCCTGAACTTGAATTACAGGATGATTCGCATCTATATAACATAAAATGTTTACGCTTTGATTCCCTTTGTTTGCTTTTATATGTATAACGCCATCATGTACAATTAGTGTTTGTGAAAATTGTTTTGCATCTAAAATATTGGGTGTGATTTTAACATCCACTTGTCCAATTTTTAATAATCTACCAATTTCACTATATGCATCTGTTTTAGAAACAAGAAAATGAATTGTGCCCAATGTATCTACCCAAACATTGCTACCGATATCTCCATTGCCCATGGGCATTGAACCAAGTTGATTTTTGCTTTGCGACGCATACGCTACATTGTAAGTCGTTAATGAGGGTTGTGCATTACTTGTAATGGTTGCAAAAACAAGAACTGACGTTAGAAATAATTTATTAAACCAATATTTCATTACTTTCTGTATGTGTCTTTGTATAATCCCATTTTATCAAATGGAATAGGTTGGAAGCCAGGAATTTTTTCAAAAACAATGGAATTGCTTTTTAACATAAAATTACCCTTTTTCATATCTACAAATCCTGGATCCTCATTGGTTTTAAAATTATTATTTTCATAGGCTGTTGCAAATTCGCCACCCATTAGTTTTACTAATTGATCTGGTCCACCCATGATTACGTTACCAGAAAATTCATTTCCTCTGGAACGCATACCCTGCCACTCTTTACCTTCAACAATGACGTCGAGATAGGGCAATAATGATGGGTATCTTGTTGAATAAGGAGGTTGGTCAAACTTTATTGACTCGGTTAATCTTTTTCTAAGAATTCCATTTTTGCCAAAATATTCAGCTGCTTGTGGTTTTGCCCAACTATAAAATTGTGCCGATATGACAAAACTATTTGAAAGTGGCTCAATGATAATATTGTTTTTCATCTTTAAATCCCATCCTCCATTACTAAATAATGTGCCATGATTTACCTTTAAATCATAAAATACATTTCCATATACGGTAACATCTGTGGAGGCATCATCGCAGTAAATGCCCATATTCATTCTGTTTGCATTTCCTGAATGATGAAAATAATTATAACGAACAATATTGCCTCGATTACTTGGATCTCTACCAATATACCAAGGGGAGGTATCATCAGAATTAGTGGTTACATCATGTACATTATTGTATTCAAAAATGTGTTCATTTCCATACACAAATATGCCTTGAAATTCTGCATTGTATACCTCGTTATGTGAAACTATATTTCCACAACCATTCACATTAATTCCTGCCCATAAAAATTTATTTCTCAAATTGTAATCATGTACTTTACAATTATCTACCACATTGTTTCCATTGATTAAATGTACTTTACTTCCACCACTTAAAAATATACCGCCACTCCCTGTATTGTATACATCGCAACTTTGAATGCGATGATTATTCCCTGCCAATCGATCCCATCCCGTGTTTGCGTAAATATGATTTTGAAAATCGCCAATCATTCTTGATACAGCTACTCCCTTGTAGTCGTCAACGGACATATCATCTTTTAATCTTAATGCACCTTGCCCCATTACAATTCCTGTATTGCCAATATTTCGTACCGTACATCCAATAATAGTATTATGATTTCCGCGTTCCATATACATTCCAATACCTCTAGTGGCTTCAAAAGTGATACCACTAATAATCACATTACTAACACCTTCCATTGCAATGATTGGTTCTTCAAGCATGGAAACCATAATGGATGCATTCGTCATATTCGTTGGCGGCCAGAAATATAAAATACCTGATTTTCTATCCAAATACCATTCTCCTGGGGCATCCAATTCCTCAAGTATATTAATAGCTGCATACTGCTGAAAATCTCTTCCGCTTGCTATTCCATATAAATGAGGCATGGCTAACTGAACTGTTTTTTGCACAGTATCAATGGTCTTTACATTTATATAATCATCTGCGTAGCCATAATTGAAAGTACCACTCAACCATATATCTTCTTGTCCTTGCCATTTGGCGTGTCGTGCATCTGTATATTCAAATTTTCCGCCTCTATTAGATTTGTCCAAACTTCTTGGAACCGATCCCTTGTCGATTACTTTTCCTATTTTGATATATCC
>RFZW01000182.1 GCA_009920495.1 Chitinophagia bacterium | reverse complement strand
TTCTTGGAAAAAAACATCAGCAGCATTAATGCAATTATTTAAAAAAGCAGTAGCGGATTCATAAGTATGTTTAAGTTATTAGTCAATCATCATAAAAAAAATTCCTTTGTCAATCAATTTCGACAAAAGCGCTTTGAGTTATTAAAAAATGGTATTGAAAAATTAATACAAAAGGATCATTTTAAAATTTTAGATATTGGTGGAGATATTCAATATTGGAAAAATATTGGATGGCAGCATCCGGCTTGTAAAATTCATTTATTGAATTTATATGAAAGTAAAGTTCCTGAAAATGAAACGGATCAATTTAGCAGTAGTGTAGGAAATGGGTTGTCCTTGGAGTATAAAAAAGGGGAGGTAGATTTGATTTTTTCAAATTCGGTGATTGAGCATGTCGGTAGTTATGCAAATCAGCAAATATTTGCAGGTGAAGTAAGAAGGGTATCGGATAAATATATTGTACAAACCCCTTCTATCTGGTTTCCACTGGAGCCGCATAGTTTAATACCCTTATTCCAATTTTTGCCGCATCCAATTAGGGCGTTATTGATCATGACCTTTAATATTAACTATTTCCCCAAGGCCAAAACGTATAAAGCAGCTATTAAAGTTTCACACTCCACTTTAATGTTTACGCATAGACGCTTTAAACAGCTTTTCCCAGAAGCGGAAATTCAGGTGGAACGGTTTTTAGGTATACCCAAATCGTATACGGCTATAAAATTATAATGCTACTTAATTTTTCGCAGCCAAATGGAAGCGGGCTGGTCCTGTTCTGACAAATTAGTCAATGTTTGTTTTGTAGCTTTAAAATGATTTGTTTTAAGATAGTTTAAGGAGTATATAATTTCAAAACTATCATTATAATATAAAAAAGCTTCCAATAAGTATTGTTCGTTCCAAAGGCGAAGGTCATTTTGTAACCAATCGGAACGGTAGTGTCTAGGTGAGAAAATATCGTGAATATGAATAATCACCCCTTTGTTCAATGCGGGTAAAATTTCAAGGTATTCAAAAAGTACATCATTTTCGGGGCGAATAATGTGAGAGGAATCAATAAACAAAATATCATTTTCCTGTAATTGTTTAAAATAATCAACAGGGATGTCTTCCACCTTTTCACGAATTAATTCAATGTTTTTAGTCGTATCCAGCCAGTTTATTTCATAGGGCTCAATGCAGGTGAGTGAAGTAGTTAATCCAGTATTATTATTTTTTTCAATAGCTAGCAAACATACCATCGTTGAAAAACCGGAACCTATTTCGATGATCTTTTTGGGTTGTAAATTACGCACCATTAAATAATATAAATCAGCATCGCCCGGGCCATATGCTGGATTGTTCAAATAAAATTCACCTTGGTAAGGGTCGCCCTCTTTTTTAAAGCTAAGTTCATCGGTAAATTTAAGTTGTGCTAATTCGGTTAATTGTTTTTCAAGATTAAAGTTCAAATGAAGATTTCGAATTTTATTAGCATCAAAGTTTTTTGAATAAACAAATTGTGGATTGTAATAGTGATTTTGTAAAGGAAATATACCCGTTGCTTTAAAAGCTTTTACTTGATGTGGAAAATTGCTTACCCCATATTTTTTTATCAGTTTATACACTGGCAAAAAAAGATAAGTCAAGGGCAAAAGCACTAGATCTAAAATTTGAATAAAAATATATTTTAACTTTTCTTTCATTATTTACTTAATGACACAATTTACTTCATATTCTATTACCTTAAAAGTATTTTTATAATAGCATGAAAAATCAATTAAACAATAGATTTCAAACCGGATGGAGCAATCAAAATAAAATGATTACCTACTACTATCTATTTTTCTTCTTTATCCGAGGTTTATTTGTTCGGCTTAGAATAAAATCAGCGAAAGGTTTGTTATTGGTTGGTAAAAAAGTACGCATTTTTTATCCTAACAATTTACAGGTTGGCTATAATACCATTATTGAGGATGGTGCCGAAATTAATTGCTTGTCCCTGCAAGGAATCAAATTAGGTAATAGAGTTACTATTGGAAAATATGCAATCATCAGGCCATCCAATATATATGGAGGTCCTATTGGTGAGGGTTTAACAATGGGTAACAATTCAAATATTGGGCCCTATAATTACATAGGCTGCTCAGGTAAAATTACCATTGGTAACAATGTAATGCTTGCACCAAGGGTAAGTATTTATGCGGAAAATCATGTGTTTGATCATCCTGAAGTTTTAATAAGAGATCAGGGCGTTGAAAAAAAAGAAGTAATTATTGAAGATGATTGTTGGATAGCAGCAAATAGTATTCTATTAGCAGGGGTAACTATTGGTAAGGGCAGTGTTGTAGCTGCAGGGTCGGTGGTGACCGAAAATGTACCACCCTATAGTGTTGTGGCAGGTGTTCCAGCAAAATGGATTAAATCAAGAAAATAAATCGGGTATGAAATTATTGACTGCTTGTCCAATATGTAAAGGTGAACAGATTGGTCCATATGCTATGAAGTATGCGCAAAATTTTCCACATGTGTCCAGGACCATTTGTAAAACATGCGCAATTGTTTTTGCAAATCCGGTGGCTAGTTATGAGGAGTTGAATGAATTTTATAAAAATTATTATGACAAAGGTAATTTTGGAGATTTGCAATACAAACAAAAAACTATACAGCAATTCAATACCATTCAAAGTAGTTCAAAGGATGGTTTACTAATCATCGATAAAAATATTAAATATTATTCTGGCAATGGCCAGTTTTTGGATGTAGGTTTTGGCTTAGGGGTACATTTATATATGGCACAAAAATTAGGCTATAAAGTTTATGGTACAGAACTAGACAGTGATTGTATCAACTTTGTTACCCCATATTTACCCAATGCGCAACTTTTCAGTGGTGATTTACTTTCGGCTAATTATGAAAATAATTATTTTGATTTAATTAATATTTGTCATGTTATTGAACATTTAATTGATCCAAACAGTTACTTA
>RFZW01000181.1 GCA_009920495.1 Chitinophagia bacterium | reverse complement strand
TTGGGTTATTTAATTGATTTTGATGTGGTGGTAGATATGGATAGTATTACCCCCTTAAATAAAATTGGGCTTCGCTTTATGCAATATGTGGGGGCAGGTGTGTATATGCCTAAATCCGTTTCCTATTCATTCTCCAATGATGGTATTAATTTTACGACACCCATTAAGGTTGAAAATACGATTCCAGATACAGAACGCAAGCTTTCATTTAAAACTTTTGAATCCAGCTTTACAAATACATCGGCTAGGTATATTCGCGTTCAAGCTGATAATTCCCGAAGACAATTTTTATTCACAGATGAAGTGATTGTGAATTAAAGCGCGGTAATACTTAATAGTATACGCGTCATTACTACTTAATAGCACACTGGTGCTTGTATTATTTATTTGAGTCAGTAATACTAATGCAAGATGGATTGTAATATAGGAAGTGATTTAATTTCACTGAATTTTTTATAATGCCAGCTGAGCGACAACTGGAATAGTTCTAATATTTTTTTTCTTTGCCCGCCGCTTAGGGAGATCGTTTCTAAATCATTATAAAATTGTACGGCTAAAAAAGTAGAAGCTACCTGTGCAGTTTGTGCTTCCAAATAATAAGGATGTGCTGGTGGCTTGGATACAAACTCCCCTTCCTTGATATCAAGAATGGGTGTTTCATCGCTATACTTTCCTTGCAAACCAAATCCCATGGTTTGACTTAAATGTATTAAAAAGTAAATGGGTAAGTTACTAACTAGCCCTGGGCCACCTTTGTCGAGTTGTTTAAACGTATCCTCAATTAAATAAAACATTTCAGGGTGCGGTTCCGGCTGCATGGTTTGTTGCAATACTTCTACAATATATAGTGCAACTGCATTTCGGAGTACATCGGAATACACGGTTTGATATACATAATCCCAACTCACCTCCTTCACCATTTGCATCGCTTTCATGGGTGCATGATACACTTCCATTTGCAATATGGCAGCGGGTTGATAAAATACACCCTTGTTGGCACCTTTTTTACTGGTTACCCTAGCGCCTTTGATGATGTATTGTTGTAAACCAAAAAGTTCTGTATACGCAGTCATGATGATGCTTGTATCCCCATATTTGGTGACACGTAATACAATACCCTTGGTGTTATGTAACATAGATTAAATACTAAAACAAATATAGCCATTTGGTGGGATTTTATTTATTTTATTGCTATTAGTGTAAAGTGTAACTTTACACTATATGATCGTCATTATCAAGCACAAAGGTTTGAAGGAATTTTGGACAAAGGGGTTAAGCGGAAAGCTGCCCTCCGATCAAAAAAATAAAATTCGACTCATATTAGACACTTTGAATGATGCGAACGAAATACCAGAAGATCTTTTTCCTTTTAAAAGTTGGAACACCCATAAGTTAAGCGGAAGCCATGTTGGATTTTGGAGTATTACGGTAAAAGAAAATTGGAGAATTATTTTCAAATTTGATGGAAAAAATATAACAGACCTTGATTATCTTGATTATCATTAATAAAAAACAATGAACAGAAAAATTAAACATAATACACATCCCGGTGAATTATTTAAAGAAGAAATAATTAATGCCTACGGATTAACCATTACCGAGGTAGCTGAAATGCTAGGGGTAACGCGTCCTGCCATATCCAACTTAGTAAATGAAAAAGCGGGCATGAGTCCGATGATGGCTTTAAGAATAGCAAAAGTATTTGGCGGAAACGCTGCACTTTGGGTAAGAATGCAAGCTACTTATGACCTCAGAGAAGCAGAAAGCAATTGGGAAAATATTAAGCTAAAGCCCTATAAACATGCTCAAATAGCTTAATAATAAATTTATTTTATTTTGCTAAACGCTCTTGAACTGTTGCAAAAAGCGTAAGTCATTTTGTGAATACAAACGCAAATCGTTTACCTGGTATTTTAATTGCGCAATTCTTTCAACGCCCATACCAAAGGCAAAGCCCGTATACTTTTCAGGATCAATGTCAAAGTTTTTTAACACATTGGGATCCGCACTTGGTTCCGTAAACGGAAAATAACTTGGACGGAATCTTACTTTCACATCCTTGCCAAACATTTCTTGTACGAAAAAATAAAGTGTTTGTTTTAAATCGGCAAAGCTTACATTTTCATCAATATACAATCCTTCTACTTGATGAAAAAAACAATGCGCGCGCGCTGATATTGTTTCATTGCGATAAACACGACCCGGGCATATCACACGAATTGGTGGTTTTTGTGTTTCCATCACGCGCGCTTGTACACTACTGGTATGTGTACGCAATAACCATGCAGCACTTTCATCTGTTGCTTCCTTCACATAAAAGGTATCCTGCATATCGCGCGCTGGATGATCCGCTGGTAAATTCATGGCACCAAAATTGTGCCAATCATCTTCAATCTCTGGACCTTCTGCAACTGCAAATCCTAATCTTTTAAAAATAGAAACCATTTGATTGCGCACTAAATTTAAAGGATGTCTGGTGCCCACTGTTATTTCATCGCCAGGCAAACTCATATCGATACTTGCACTGTTGTCATCTGCTTCGCCTAGGCCCGCTAATAATATTTCTAATTTTTCTTCGGCTGCAATTTTAAAAGCATTTAAGATTTGTCCGAATTCTTTTTTTTGTTCGTTGGGCACATTTTTCATCTCCCCCATAATTTGTTTCACCAAACCTTTGGTTCCCAAGTATTTAATACGGAATGCTTCCACCTCGGCAGAAGTAGCACCTGTGGCTGCGGCTATTTCCTTTTTAATGTCTTCGATTTGTTGTAACAATTGCTCCATAGTGCTACGAAGATAAGAAAAACCCCGTTGCGGTTTTTGATGTGGAGGAAAATTAACCGTAAAAAGCCTTACATTTGTTGTCAGACGAAGTTAATTTACATGGAGTACAATACAGCAAGAAGCATAATGGGGATGAGAGAATACGGCCGTCACGTTCAAAGGATGGTTGATCATCTTATGACTAT
>RFZW01000019.1 GCA_009920495.1 Chitinophagia bacterium | reverse complement strand
TACCCAACGCACTGCATGCTTACCCCAACCGCTACGATTGCTGTCAAAACCATACGACCCCATTTCACTATTAAATTTGCAAATGATTATTTAAAGTGAACCTACAAAATTACCGCTTATTTAAACAATCTCCAAAAGTCCAAGCCTAATGCATAAAACATAAGCCCAAACATGAGCACCATCCCTACTATTTGCGCGTATTCCATGAATTTATCACTTGGTTTACGACCAGTAATCATTTCAAAAAGTATAAATAGCGCGTGCCCTCCATCCAATGCAGGAATAGGAAGTACGTTCATAAAAGCTAAGATGATTGAAAAAATTGCAGTCAAAGTCCAAAACCTTTCCCAATCCCAACTGGAAGGAAATGTATTTCCAATACTTATTAAGCTACCCAAGGAATCATTCGGGTTTACCTTACCTGTGAAAATTTGCTTGATACCTTGTACATAATTATCTAAGGTGGTAAAACATCTGCGAACCCCTTCAGGAAATGCATCAATAAAACCAAATTCTTTATGGACGGTTGTAAATAAAGCATAAGGAAGTTTTACAAATAAACCTATTTGACCTGATCCGTTAATTAATGTTTTTACAGCAAGGGTATCCGCCCCTCTTTTCAACTGAACTATGACCAAAGAATCTGCGTATTTATTTTTCACCTCTAAAAATTCATATTGGTATTTAATGGAATTTCCATTCATGGCCAATAAGGTATCTCCTTTTTGAAAACTGCCTGATGTTACCACTGAAGTTTTTCCAACAGAATCCACGATGACTGGTATACGTGGTATTACGAAGGGTGCCGTTTTTTTAAATTTCGCAATGGAGGTTGCTAAATTATTAGGTATTGGCAAACTCACCATTGTATCATTTCTTTTAACTTCTAATTTTTTAGGGTTAGTTAAAATTAATTTTGCTTCTAATGCGTCAAAATTTTCTAACTCCTTCCCATCAATCGAAATAATAATATCCCCTTCTTGAATGCCCATTGCTTTTGCATTATCACTAGCGTGAACCCCATAAGTAACATTTTTTGAAGGCAAGTAATCCTCCCCCCAAAACCAAGCAATGCCTATAAAAATCACAATCGCTAATAGCACGTTTACAATAACCCCACCCAACATCACAATTAATCTTTGATACGCCGGCTTTGATCTTAACTCCCAAGACTCCGGCTCTTTTTTCAATTGATCCTTGTCCATACTTTCATCAATCATCCCTGAAATTTTCACATATCCGCCAAAAGGTATCCAACCAATACCGTATTCCGTTTCTCCTATTTTCTTTTTCCAAAGACTAAACCCTGGATTAAAAAACAAATAAAATTTTTCTACCCTTGTTTTAAATAAACGCGCAGGAATAAAATGTCCTAATTCATGCAATACGACCAATATGGAAAATGATAAAATAAATTGCGCTGTTTTCACACCAAACGACACAAAATCAAATGCTAAAATATACATAGTTTATAATTGTATTAAAGAGGCGGCAAAGCTACGCGCTTCACCATCGGTTTCAAAATAATCGTCTAAGGTAGGATGCGCGATAAAAGTTATTTTATTTAAAGTGCGTTCTATTAATTCTGTCATATCCAAAAAGCCAATCCTGTTTTTCAAAAATGCATATACGGCAATTTCATTTGCTGCATTTAAAACACAAGGTGCATTTCCACCCCTATTCATTGCATCGGTAGCTAATTGTAAATTTCTAAAGGTTTTTACATCGGGTTCATCAAATGACAATTGATTTGGTTTGTCAAAAAGATACCTTGGAAATTTATTGGCTAACCTTACAGGATAGGCCATTGCATATTGTATCGGCAATTTCATATCCGGTAATCCCATTTGCGCTTTTATACTTCCATCTTCAAATTGAACCATACTATGAATAATACTTTGCGAATGGACCACCACTTTAATTTGATGCGGATCCAATCCAAACAACCATTTTGCTTCAATCATCTCCAGCCCTTTATTCATAAGGGTGGCAGAATCAATCGAAATTTTTGCCCCCATACTCCAGTTCGGATGTTGTAAGGCATGATCTCTTTTTACATTCACTAAAAAATTAGGTTTCTTCCCTAAAAATGGACCGCCACTTGCTGTTAAAATAATTTTTTCAATAGGATTGTGTTCTTCCCCTACCAAGCATTGAAATATGGCAGAGTGTTCGCTATCCACCGGAATAATGTTTGCTTTATTTTCCTTCGCCTCCCGCATGACAATATCACCGGCAACCACTAAAGTTTCTTTGTTCGCTAAACCAATCGTTTTTCCATTTCTTACTGCCATCAATGTGGGTTTTAATCCTGCAAATCCAACAATGCCTGCCATCATAAAATCATAACAATCCATCCCAGCCACTTGCTCCAAAGCTTCCGCTCCAGCAAAAACTTTAATCGGTTTTCCTTCTAAAGCTTTTTTAACATTTGCATATTTAGCGATGTCCCCAATCACAACAATATTGGGAACAAATTGTAAAGCTTGTTCAATTAATAAGGCATCATTTGAATAGGCGGTTAAAATTTCCGCAATAAATAATTCTGGATGCGCAGAAATTACTTCCAATGTTTGTTTCCCAATGGAACCTGTAGAACCGTATATCGCAATTTTTTTTTGATGCATCCGTTTTGTTTGTAACGATATTAAAAATACACTATTATTTAATTAGTGTGAAATATATTGAATTAAGTCATCTGCAATGACGCGGTCATTACTTAATCTTGGTACTTTATTTTGTCCGCCCAGCTTTCCCTTAGAACGCATGTAATCAATAAATGCATTTTTTTGCAATACCCAAATACGCAAAGGGGCTAAAATTTTTCCATCAATTAAATCCTGGTAATATACATTTTGTACACACATATTTTCATTCAATTGTTGCGCAAATAAATTCATATCCGAAGGCGCTTTTTCAAATTCAATCAACCATTCGTGGTAACTTTGACCCTGCCCTTGTTGAATATACGGTGCCACTGTAAACTCTACAACGCTTGCCTGCATTGTATTTGCAACTTTCAACATTGCTTTTTCCACTTCCTCACCAATGACATGTTCGCCAAAAGCAGAAATAAAATGCTTTACTCTGCCTGCAACTATAATACGGTAAGGTGCCGTACTTACAAATTTTACAATATCGCCAATACTATAGCCCCACAAGCCAGCATTACTATTAATAATTAAAGCATATTGTTCCCCTAACTTCACTTCCCCTAAACTTAAACGCGTAGGGTTTTCAAGGTGAACTTCGGCGATAGGAATAAATTCATAAAAGATGCCGCTATTGGTATTGAGTAATAGTCCTGGTTCGTTACGATCATCCTGGAAAGCAAAAAATCCTTCGCTTGCCGGGAATAATTCAATGGTATCAATATTTTTCCCAATGGTTTCCCAAAGCTTCGCTTTATAAGGTTCAAAATTAACACCCCCTTGTACCAACACTTGTAAATTTGGAAAGGAAGCAATCACGGGTTTCCCGGTTCTTTCCACGATGCGATCAAAATACATTTGCATCCAAGGAGGAATACCCCCAATCAAAGTCAGGTCCTTCCCTAAAGTTTCATCTACAATTTTATCCAACTTGGTTTCCCACTCTTCAATACAGTTGGTTTCAAAACTAGGAAGCTGGTTGCCTCTTAAATATTGCGGAATATGATGATTCACAATGCCACTTAAACGACCGGTTGGAATACCTCCCACACGTTCAAGTTCCGGGGATCCACTTAAAAATATCATCTTACCCCCAGCAAAATTGGTATTGCCTGAGCCAGACATATAAGTAAGTATTGCATTTCGAGCACCTGATATATGATTACTGATGGATTCCTTAGAAATGGGGATGTATTTTATTCCGCTGGTGGTGCCGCTTGTTTTGGCTAAATACAAAGGAAGCCCCTTCCAAAGTACATTTTGGGTCCCTTTTTTGATTTGTTCAATATATTCCCTAAATCCCTCATAGTCCCGAATAGGCACCGCCTTTTTAAAACTAGCGTAGTCCGTAATTTGATCAAAATGGTGATTTTTACCGAATTGGGTCCCTTTTGCTGACTTAACTAATTGATTTAGAATAGATTGCTGATCAGCGACCGCCGTCAATTGCTCCTTTTTGATTTGCCGATGCACTACAGATGCAAATGGCTTGGCGAGCAGTGATTTAATATTCATAGGTCAAATTAAGGGTATCCTTGTCAATTTGGGCAAAAATAGGCACATTTTCATGGAACTTCAAATGACTTTATCCCTCAAAAGCCGATAATAATGTAGGAAAATGGCCAAATTCAAATTGTCCTATATTTTTTTTAGATTTAATTGCATTTTGGGATAATAATAATTACCTTTGCAATCCTAATTTTGGACATTTATGCTAGCAGTTGTAAAAATCTCAGGTCAGCAATTTAAAGTACAAGCCGGACAAAGCTTGTATGTGCCTCACCTGGAAGGTAAAACAGGAGATAAAGTTGAATTCAACGATGTAATTTTTGTTGATAACAACGGAAGTATCTCATTTACGAGTAAAGTAACAGTGAAAGCTGAAATCTTGAACGATTTAGTTCAAGGTGACAAAGTGATCGCTTTTAAGATGAAAAGACGTAAGGGTTTTCGTAAGAAGCACGGTCACAGAACTCATTATACTCAAATCAAAATTGAGAACATCGCTTAATTAGCGACTAGTTCTAGTAAATAACTTTAGTAAAATCATAATAAGATGGCACACAAAAAAGGAGAAGGATCGGTAAAAAATGGCCGTGATTCGCATAGTAAGCGTTTAGGCGTTAAGATATATGGTGGTCAACCAGCTTTGTCTGGGAATATCCTAATTCGTCAAAGAGGTACGCAGTACCACCCTGGTAAGAATGTAGGTTTGGGTTCTGACTTCACTATTTTCGCTATGACCAACGGGGTTGTAGAGTTCAAAAAAGGTAAAAATAACAGAACTACCGTTTCTGTTTTACCAGCACAAGAAATAGCTTAATAAAAATATTTTTTGTAGTTATAATAAAAGTTTTTAATTTTAGTGTATTATTTACTAACCATTAAATCTAAAAAACATGGCAACTGCAAAAAAAGCCGCTCCTAAAAAAGCTGCAAAAAAAGCTGCTCCTAAGAAAGCTGCTAAAAAAGCTGCTCCTAAAAAAGCTGCTAAAAAAGCTGCTCCTAAGAAGAAAGCTGCTAAAAAAGCTGCTCCTAAAAAAGCTGCTAAAAAAGCTGCTCCTAAGAAGAAAGCTGCTAAAAAGAAATAATTATCGCAAGATAATTAAATCGTCTTTTTTGCTTTCAGCAGAAATAGATTATAAGGTCCTCTCCGATTTTCGGGGAGGATTTTTTTTTGTCTTATCTTTAATGCATTCATTTCAATATGCACAATTACGAAATCGCCGAATACTTTTCATTGCTCAGTAAGCTGATGGAAATACATGGAGAAAATCCATTTAAAATTAAGTCCTATTCTAACGCCGCTTTTACATTGGATAAATTAAATGATCCAGTGATTGACATGGAGCCACATCAACTATTTTCTATACGAGGTATTGGTGAAGCCATTGGCCAAAAAGTGATGGAAATCATTGATTCTAAACGACTTAGCTTACTTGACAGTTATATAGAAAAAACACCAAAAGGTGTATTTGAATTTTTAAAAATTAAAGGATTAGGACCAAAAAAAATTGTCACTATTTGGAAGGAATTAGAAATTGAAAGTATTGGAGAACTACTTTATGCATGCGAAGAAAATAGGTTAGTGAAGTACAAAGGCTTCGGTGCAAAGACGCAACAAAATATTCAAGACGCACTTGTTTTTTATTTACAACATCAAGGACGTTATTTATTTCAACAAGTAGTTCCGCTTGTTGAAAATTTAAAAATTGCATTAGCAGAAAAAATAAATGGCGCTGATTTATTTTCAATTTCAGGTGGCTATAAAAGACAATTAGAAATTATAGACCATCTTGAAATTGTAACTACATTTTCTGAAAAAGAATTAACCAATTGGTTAACAGAAAAAAGTTTTCAATGCACAAAAAATGAAAAATTTTTAAGTTGTATTGGTACAGATAAATTTGAAATCAGATGGTATTTTACCAACATTTCTGATTTTTATTGGACCGATTTTACCCTATCCTGCTCCCCTGAATTTTTGGAAAAATGGGAATCTGACCCCCTATTTTCAAAAAAAATCCCATTTATTTCAGAAAAAAACATCTTTGAACAAATTAATTTACCCTTCATTCCAGCCCCTTTAAGGGAACTTCCGGCCATCATTGACCTTGCAAAAAATAATAAATTACCCAAACTTATACAACCAGAAGATATTAAAGGGATCATTCATTCCCATAGTACCTGGAGTGACGGTGTACATACAATTGAACAAATGGCCCTGGCCGCCATCGAAAAAGGATATGAATATTTAATTATTAGCGATCATTCCAAATCGGCATTTTATGCAGGTGGATTATCTATTGATAGTGTCAAGGCCCAACATAGGGAAATTGACGCGCTCAATAAAAAGTTAGCCCCCTTTGTTATATTTAAAAGTATTGAGTCTGATATATTAAATGACGGCAGCTTGGATTACCCAGAAGATATATTAGCCTGCTTTGATATCGTCATTGCTTCAATTCATTCTAATTTAAAAATGACCGAGGATAAAGCAATGATGCGCTTATTAAATGCAGTGAACAATCCCTATACAAGTATTTTAGGACACCCCACTGGCAGATTGTTATTAAGCCGGAAAGGATATCCGGTGAATCATGAAGTATTAATTGATGCTTGCGCAGATAATAATGTGGTATTAGAATTAAATGCCCATCCAAGACGCTTAGATATGGATTGGCGTTTTATACACCTTGCATTACAACAGGATGTACTTATTTCAATTAATCCGGATGCACATGCAATTGAAGGATATGATGATTGTAAATATGGTGTACTGGTTGCCCAAAAAGCAGGATTAGCTGCTGCGCAAAATTTAAGCAGCTTTAATTTGGCTGAGATGATGGAGTTCGTAGAATTCCAACAATCTAAAAGGAACTAGCGTGTTGGGGCAGCTCCCTATTTCACATACAAAAAATAGTCCCCTGGCATGAGTTCAAAGCTAACCTCCTTATCAAAGGAGAACGCAAGCCCAGAAAAAACATTAATAAAGCTTCCCGCCAAAAGTTCATGGGAAAAGGAAATCTTTTGGATCTCATTGGACATATTGAGCACAATCAATAAAACTTGATTGGCATTATACCTTAAATAAGCCATCACCCTATTGGATTGGGTAGGCAAATTATAAGTGGCCCCATTAATTAAAGCAGGATATTGTTTTCGACAATGCGAAAGCGTTTTATAAAAATGATGCAAAGCGGGCTCATTCCCCCAGGCAATACAATCCTTATCAAAAAATTGTACCCGTTGATGGTTGGGCAGTTCCTGCCCGCTATAAATTAATGGTAACCCTTTCCAGGTATGTGTAAACACAGCCCATGACTTGGCTGCAATACCATATTTTTCATATTCAGTTCCATTCCAGCTATTTTCATCATGATTGGAAGTGAAAAATAATTTTAATGCCCCCGATGGATAATGGACATACCCTTCCAATACATTATATACTTCATTAACACCTACCTGACCCTGGTTTAATTTTTCACTTACATGCATCCAATCCCATGCATAGCTTGCATCAAAAGTAGGATGATAATTTGCATTGTCACATTCCGCCAACCAGAACAATGGTTTGATGATATCACAACGGGTACGTGCTTCCTTCCAAAAGTCCAATGGGACTAAATGCGCCATATCACATCTAAAACCATCAATATTAAAATTGCGTACCCAATACTGCATAGCTCCAATCAAAGCGGCACACATATCTTTATTCTCATAATTTAAATCAACCACATCTTCCCAACCATTTCTTTCTATGAAATTACCAGCAGCATCCCGCGTAAACCAATCAGGATGATTGTCCATCCACTCATGATATGCACCAGTATGATTGGCCACCCAATCAATAATTACTTTCATATCATGCTCATGTGCACACCTGATTAAGTTTAACAAATCGGATTCATTCCCGAAGGCAGGATTAATTTTTGTATAG
This sequence comes from Chitinophagia bacterium, assembly GCA_009920495.1. Lineage (GTDB taxonomy): Bacteria > Bacteroidota > Bacteroidia > Chitinophagales > Chitinophagaceae > Sediminibacterium. The sequence continues at coordinate 12,708 of RFZW01000019.1, read as the reverse complement.
CTACTGCAGGCATAATAACTACCTAAGGATCCCTTCATTCGCTTTTCACTAATTGGCGTAATGGGCATTAACCACAAAACAGTCACGCCCATATCTTTTAATCTTGGAATATGATTTTCAAATGCACTAAAAGTTCCTTCCGGCGTATATTGCCGAATATTAACTTCATAAATGGTGGATTGATTTACCCAAGCCGCTATATTAAAGTGAGCCTCCATTTATTTTCAAATTTTTAATCGATTTTTTATTATCTTGGCAAATACATGAGTAACGCAAAGCCACATTTAGATCGCAAATTAAGTCTTTTACATGCAACGGCCATCAACATGATTGACATGGTTGGTATTGGTCCATTTGTTGTATTGAGTGTTGTTGCACAAATTATGGCTGGCCCCTATTTTTTATATGCATGGGTTGCCGGTGCCATACTCTCCTATTTGGATGCCATGGTTTGGTCACAGTTAGGGGCTGCACTTCCGAGAGCAGGTGGAAGTTTCCACTTTTTAAAGGAAGGTTACGGGAAAAAATTGGGCCCATTGATGAGCTTTTTGTTTGTATGGCAAACCATGATTCAAGCCCCATTAGTGATTGCATCTGCCTCCATTGGATTTTCACAATACGCGAGTTACTTTTTTAATTTCTCTTTCATTCAAGAAAAAATAGTGAGCGGGTCGGTGGTGATTTTAGTGATTAGCCTTTTATATAGAAAAATTGAATCCATTGGAAAGATATCTGTGTTTTTATGGGTGGGCGTTTTGGGCACCATGGCTTGGATTATTTTTGGCGGTGTAATGCACGGACAATTTTTAGAACCCATCAAACATATTAATGATGGTTTCTCAATGCAACATGGATTTGTAGCTGCCTTAGGATTCGCAAGTGTAAAAACAATTTACAGTTATTTAGGTTATTATAATGTATGTCACTTAGGGGGTGAAATCAAAAACCCAAGTAAGAATATTCCGAGAAGTATGTTTATCTCCATTACTGGTATTGCCATTTTATATTTATCGATGAATATTAGTGTGGCCAGTGTATTACCATTAGAAACCATTATGAGTAGCAAATATGTGGTGAGTGAATATATCAAAGCTTTGTATGGAGAAAAAGCGGGTGCGCTAGTTACTGTATTAATTTTAATGGTTGCGTTTGCCTCTTTATTTTCTGCCACATTGGGCTACAGCAGAATCCCCTATGCGGCGGCGCAAGACAATTCCTTTTTTAGTTTTTTTGGCGAGCTTCATCCCAAATTACATTTCCCACACCGTTCCTTATTAGTATTGGGTGGCATTGCTTTTGCATTTAGTTTGCTATTTAGATTAAAGGAAGTAATCGATGCCATTTTAGCTATGCGTATCTTAATCCAATTCATTGGTCAAGCCATTGGATTATTATTACTGGTCAACCGTAAAGGGAAAACTTATTTTCCTTGGAAGATGCCTTTATACCCACTTCCCTTATTGCTAGCGATTGTTATTTGGGTAGGTATCTTTATTTCAACAGGTACAAAAATGATGTTGAGCGGATTGGTGGTTATCAGCTTAGGATTGATTGCCTATTTTATAGCGTCAAAAATGAAGTGGATCGGGAACGACAAACAAACAACACCCGCTACAGATTAATCGGTCATATCTTATTTACTTCTAGTTCCAATACCACTAATCAACAGGCCTAATACCAGCCCTATAATTAAACCAATTTTCACATTCTTAATCATCCAGCCAACGCCAAGGCCAATGAGTAATAAAGTAAATAAACTTACATTTCGTCGCATGGTATTAATTTTATTGGCTAATGTTTAGGTAAGGCAATCAAGTTGGCTAATAGTTTAAAAGCCCCTGGATTACCTGCAGGAAGTTGTCTAAATAAAGTTAAACTAAGATATACAAAATTACCCTTGCCATAAGGCGCAATTAATAAACTTCCATTGGAAGGGGCTTCCCCTTTGTCACTCATCGTAAATGGCATTTCAAAATGAGCGTCTACATTTTCTGCTTGGTAGGTACTGCGCTCTTGCACCCAATTTTCAAAGTCAGTTGCAGTAATTTTATTAGGTGTATTTAATACCGCATGTTGCGGCAAAGCAAATGTCACAGGAACATTTTCCTGCGTTACTCGCCTTCCAGAATTTACAATAAATGGATAGGGTCCTACTTTAATTTTTTGCAAGCCTACCTGATTACTTTTTATATATTGTACAATGACATTACCGCCTTGTTCAATATATTTATTGAGTTCCTCATTATCCGTGGTTAAGTATTCATATAAATTATAAGCCCTGATGCCCACAATGATAGCATCGAATGATTTTAATTTTTCAACTACAAAATCAGTAGGCTTTAGATAGGTCACCGAAAAACCCAACTCCACTAGGGCTTCCGGTATTTTATCACCTGCCCCGTCAATGTATCCAATTTTTTTACCCTTCGTGTTTACTTGTGCCTTAACTAAAGTAGTGGTCGCAGTTGGGAAATAAGTAATGGTAGAAATGTGATCATATTGAATTGTTTTTTGAAACACTGCAGATGCAGGCGTTGGCAACTGAACATTGGGGTCGCTTACTAAAAATGATTTTGATTCATTTTGTCCCAAATGATTGATGATTTGATAATTAACAGGAATGGACTTTTCGCCATTCATTAAATGCAACTCCTTGTCATATTTTATTTCCTGTCCAGGCACCACCGCGATGGGTTGATACACTTCCCCTTTGGTTGGATCCACATATTTGTATTGCACTGGGATTTGAAACTCAAATAATTGATTTTCGATAGTCACATTTAATTTGCATGTGAAGGCCGGGTCATTTTCGGGTTGGCCAATCAATTGTTGGTCATTCACCACAAACATCCCTTCTGTTTTTGGAGACACTAACCAATAAGGTTGTGAAATAGATTGAGAAGTTGGAATACTATAATTATGGTCCCAAACTAAATTCTGATTTACACCCAAAGTTTTATTGAAAATGGAATCCCTGCCAGGTAATTGCACTAACCCTAAATTAACTTGCACATGAGCGCGCTGATTCATACTGAATTGCATTGGCAAATTTTTGCCAGGAAAAACCTGTTGCTGTGTACTGGTGGCTTCCATAAATAAGCCAGCACAATCCTGCACCAAGGATTATTTTCTATTTTATAGTTTTGTACAATAGCAGTAACCGCATCATGAATTTCCGATGCATTCAATCGCGTCCAACTTGTATTCACGCCCTCCATAATATCCTTAGTCGCTTTTTCACCCGCTACCCAATCAAAATATTCGGTAATACTTCCACGTCGACGCGGACGTCCCTCCCCTTGACTTTTATGCATGGAGCGCGCTTCGGCGCCAATTTCACCATAATTTTTTCCAATTAACGCATTGTATCCACCCACTTCAATTTTTAATTGTTGGTCATTGGTGGTGTTGGCCCCGCCAAAATTAAACGTATTCCAAAGTATTCTTTTGGCTTGCCATACGGTTACACCATATTTAAATTGTTCTGAAAATTGTTTTGGATCAGCCGCAGCAATAAAGGCCTCCTTTGCAATAATTGCAGATGCTGCATGATGACCGTGGCCTGCGCGCGCATCCGGAGGAAAGCGCGCAATAATAATATCTGGTTGAAATTTACGAATCACCCAAACCGCATCACTCAATACTTGTTGGTGATCCCAAATAGCTAATGCTTCCTCCGCTGATTTACTAAAACCAAACTCATATGCCCTTGAAAAATATTGTTCCGCTCCATCTTGTTGACGTGCTGCGAGTAATTCCTTAGTTCTTATTAATCCCAATTCAATGCCCTGCTCCTTTCCTAATAAATTTTGTCCGCCATCGCCCCTAGTCAAACTTAGATAAGCGGTACGGTACATACGCTCATTGGTCAAGAAAGGTAAAAAGCTATTGTTTTCATCATCCGGATGTGCAGCAATATATAAAACGCTCCCCACCACATCCAACTTTTTTAATTTAGAAAATATTTCAGCACTTGATTTTTGTGCATTACTATCCAATGTTTGCAATAACAAAAAAACAAGCATTCCATGAAATATTTTTTTTAACGATAGCTGCATTTATTGTAGATTAATTAATTAATTTAAAATTAGATGATTCAACAGCACCCCGCTGGTAAATTAAATACATATTATTTATATATTGCATTTACTTTTAGCAGACATAAATCCCCATTTCGATGCTACTAAAATACGAGAAGTTTGGCTTTTTATCGGGTTATAAAACAAGTAGTTTTACACAACAGCCCCGTCATTTTTGAGGAATAATTAAATAGTAGTAAATTGTTACATTAATTATACGATATGTTAAAGAAAATACCAATGAACCAATTAAAACGCTTTATTATTTGCATGCTATTTTTTACAAATTTTAATGTTGCAAAAGCCCAAATTTTCTTTAAAACACATCCCGGAATTAACCCCTACCAATTTGAAATTACCAAGGAAAAATTTTTCAAGCATGCTGCCGTAACATCGGCACATCCACTAGCAAGTATGGTGGGTGCAGCTATTATGCAAGATGGCGGGAATGCATTTGATGCAGCCATTGCGGTTCATTTTGCCTTGGCAGTTGTGCATCCGGCTGCAGGTAATATTGGCGGCGGTGGTTTTTTGTTGGCGAGAACAAATAATGGTCAATTAATTGGACTTGACTTTAGAGAAGCAGCGCCAGCAAAAGCAAATAGAGATATGTATTTGGACGAAAAAGGAAATCCTATAAGTTCAAAATCATTAGAAGGCCCATTGGCTTCTGGCATACCAGGAAGTGTATCAGGTATGTTTAATGCACATGCATACGCAAAACTCCCCATGGCACAGCTGATTGAACCCGCAATTGAATTAGCCGAGTATGGACATGCTTTAACTGAAAAAGAAGCTAGTAGTTTGAATAGTGTAAAAGGGGAATTACTAAAATTAAGTAGTGCCCCATCTGCCTATACAAAAAAAACGAAATGGGTGAAGGGAGATACCATATTTCAACCTGAATTAGCTGCCACTTTAAGACGCATTCAACAAAATGGATTGGCCGGTTTTTATGAAGGTATCACTGCAGATTTGATCGTCAAGGAAATGGCAAGCGGTGCAGGTATTATTTCAAAAGATGATTTAAAAAATTACCAAACTAAGAAAAGAGTACCTATTGAGTTTGATTATAAAAATCATCATGTCATTAGTTTTGCACCGCCTTCAAGTGGTGGCATATTAATTGCGCAAATGATGAAAATGATTGCCCCATTTGATATCGCATCCATGGGATATCAATCGCCAGGCGCGGTTGGATTAATGGTGGAATCACAAAGACGTGCTTACGCCGACCGAGCTGAACATATGGGCGATCCTGATTTTTGGAAAGTACCTACAAGCACCCTAATCAGTGACGCTTATGCCAAACAAAGAATGCAAGATTATACCCCTGGCGTTGCTGGTAATAGCAAAAATACCAGCGCAGGACAAGTGAAAGAAAGCGAACAAACCACCCATTATAGTGTCATAGATAATGATGGAAATATGGTAGCCATTACCACCACATTGAATGATTCTTATGGAAATAAAACGGTGGTTGCAGGTGCTGGATTTATTTTAAATAATGAAATGGATGACTTTAGTGCAAAACCAGGTGTACCCAATATGTATGGTGCACTCGGAGGAGAAGCCAATGCCATTGTTCCAGGAAAAAGAATGTTAAGTTCCATGACACCCACCTTAGTTACTGTAAATAATAAAGCTTATTTAACCATTGGTAGCCCCGGTGGCACCACTATACCGAATCAGATTTATGAAGGCCTCATCAATTTGATAGATTTTAAAATGACTTTAAAAAAATCCATCGATGCATCTCGTTTTCATCATCAATGGTTGCCTGATCAAATACAAGTGGAAGCCGATTTCCCCAATGCTACCATCCAAGCCTTGAAAAATCAAGGGTATAAACTGAGCCAGTACATTATACCGGTTTAATTAGTATTTTTACAAAAATCCATTTTTTGCTAAAAAACAAGCTTACCATACTGAGAATTGTGATTGCTACAGTGGTAGGACTACTCCTATTTTGCTATTTGTTATTATTGCTCCCTTGGGTACAAAATAAATTGATTACCCGCGTAGCTAGTAGTTTTTCAAAATCCATTGGAACGGAAGTTAAAATTGGACATGTTGGATTTTCCCTATTTAACAGATTGGACCTTGAAGATATTCTAATCAAAGATGAAAAAAACGACACTTTAGTTTTCTCGAAAATAGGCAAGCTTAGATTGACCGACTTGTATTTTTCTACATCAGCGCCTGTTATTCGATATATTGGCTTAGAAGGAACTCGGATTTATTTAAACAGAAGCACCCCAAAATGGAACTATCAGTTTTTATTAGACTACTTAAATAAAGACAGCTCCAATCAAAAATCAACCAGTTTAGATATTAAGAAAATTGATTTAAGTGATTTCCATTTTATTTTAAATGACCAATGGGATGGTGAAAAAACAGAATTAGCAGCAAAAAATCTGTTGTTAAACATCAAGTTATTTAATCAATCGAATAAGCAAATTGTCATTGACCAATTGATCGTCAATAAGCCATTTATTCACCTTCACTCCTATGAAGGAAAAAATACGATTGTTCAAAAGGACACCAATCAAGTTAATTCCAACCCTGCCCAATTAAACCCGAATGATTTAAATATAGTAGCTAACGAAATTCAAGTAATCAACGGAAAATTTTTAATTGAATACGGCTTCGAAAAACCAGTCCCCTATTTTGATGGCGCGCATATTCGTATGCATGATTTAAATGCACAAATTTACAATGCAATATTGTCCAAAGACACCCTTACTGCAAAAGTTAATTTAAGTGTTAAGGAAAGATCGGGTATTGAAATAAAAAAATTAAGCACCCAGTTTAAGTTAACGTCCCAATTAATGGAGTTTGCACAATTGTCATTAAAAACGAACAATAGCATCATTGGCCCTTATTATGCAATGCAATACAAAAGCTTTAAAAAAGATTTTAATAATTATGTGCAAAATGTAACCATGAAAGCACACTTTGAAAATTCATTGATCGCTATTAAAGATATTGCTTACTTCACCCCTACTTTAAATGATATTGATCAAAAAATTAAAATGAGTTTCCATTTTAATGGTACCGTGGCTGATTTTGAGACCAAGGATTTAAATGCTACATACAACAACTCTACAGTCCAAGGCAGCTTTAGCATGAAAGGATTGCCTAGTATAAGAAATACATTGATTGATTTTAACAATGTAAAAGCAATTACAAATTATAAAGATTTATCCAACTGGCTTCCTACTTTAAAAAATATCAAGGAAATACAATTTGAAAAATTAGGCAAGGTTTTATTTGCTGGAAATTTCAAAGGCACTGTTTACGATTTTATAACCAAGGGGGAATTCAACACTGACCTAGGCTATGCGAATACAGAGATTCGATTGCAGTTCCCATTAAATAAAGAACCTAGTTACGAAGGCATGTTAAAAACAAGTCATTTTAATGCAGGTAAACTGCTTGACATAGCTTCTTTAGGCTTATTAAATTTCAACGGTAAAATTAAAGGCAGCTCCTTTGACCTAAGTAAACAAAAAACCAATATACAAGGCAATATTGACTCCATTGCATGGAACAATTATAATTATACCAATATCACAACTAATGGCGATATTCAAAAAGGCGCTTACAATGGTAGCTTGCGAATTAAGGACCCTAATATTAATTTTATCAGCAATATCGAGGTTGACTTTAACCAATCTAAGCCTAAGATAAATGCCGTGGGCGATTTGCAAAACACCAATTTAAAAGAATTGGGATTTTCAAAAAATAAAATTCAACTGACCGGATTACTGGACATTAATTTTGATGGAGACAGCATTGATAATTTCATGGGTTATGCTAAATTTTACAATGGACAATTAAAAGGGGAACAATCAGTGGTCCGTTTTGATTCAATCACCTTGAATTCAACTATTGAAAAGGGAATTAAATATTTGCGATTAGCAAGTGATGACATCAATGCGAACATATCAGGCAAATTCAATATCTCCCATTTACCTGCAAGTATTCAGTTTTTTATGCAACGCTATTTGCCAAGCTATATCCCTGCCCCATCCAATACACCGGCCAACCAATTGTTTGACATTCAAATTAAAACGAATTACATCGAGCCATTTATTCGCATTTTTAATAGCTCGTTCTCCGGATTCAATAACCTAAATTTAAAAGGCGCAATTAATACAGACAGTAAAACGCTAAAATTTAATGCCACAGTTCCATTTGTACAATGGCAGGATATGGCATTTAAAGGCGGTGTATTTACTGGTAATGGAAATAAGGATTCACTTTATTTACTTGTAAAAGCGAATAGTTACCAAATAACGGACAGCTTTAGCTTTGTTGACCCAATTATTAACATTCATACAAAGAATGACAAATCCAACATTCAAATAACAGCAACAAGCAATAATGCATTGCAGAATATAAATTTATCTGGCACAGTAAATACTTATTCCGATGGCTTAGCTATAAAGTGGAAGCCCTCCTATTTTTTATTAAATCAAAAAAGATGGGATATTAATAATGGCGGAGAAATTTCACTTAGAAAAAACAACGTATTTGCAAAAGACGTAAAGTTTTCACAAGGAATACAGGAACTATTATTAACAAGCGCCAAGGACAATAATCTGCAATTAGAACTCAATGATATTATTCTAGGTGACATCACTAAATTATTTTTCCGATACCCGCAATTGGAAGGCGTGACCAATGGTACCGTTTATTTAAAAAATGTGTTGGATAATTTTGAGCTCAGTTCGGACCTCAACATTGATCAATTTAGCTTTAACAACGAAGTGGTTGGAATGACTAATTTAAATGCTTCTTATAATAATAAAACGGGTATTGTCCCTTTTTCATTTGACATACCTAATAAAGCATATAATTTATCAGCAGAAGGCACTTATAATACCAAGGACAGCGCTAACCCACTAGATGCCACCTTATATTTAAACCACTCTAAATTTAGCTTGGTAGAACAATTTATTGGCGGCGTACTCACCAACTTAGAAGGAAAAGCCGATGGAAAAATTCATTTTGGCGGACGTATTGAAAATCCTGTATTACTTGGTTCAGCGACTATTCAAGATGCATCGCTTAAAGTGGATTATACCAAGGTGCGCTATTTTATAAAAGAAGCCACCATCCTATTTACGAAGGAGGGAATGGATTTTGGCAATATCCAACTGACGGATCAATTAAATCGTAAAGCTATATTTAAGGGAAAAATACTAAATGAAGGCTTTAAGCATTTGACCTATGACCTTGAAATGAGTAGCCCTAAAATTGAATTGCTAAATATGGGGTCCGCTGACAACATTTATTTTTATGGTAACGCAGTTGGAAAAGCAGCTATGACTATTAAAGGCCCAGAGGAAAATATTAAAATGACCATCAATGCGGATGTGAATGACAGCTCCCACTTATATATTCCAAATACAACCAGCAAGGAAGGTGGAAGCAACGACTTTATATTATTTAAAAAATATGGGAAAACGGCTGTAAAAAGCGCAGATGTTCCAACCTACAATTTATCGGTGGACTTAGACCTGTCGGCCAATAATAAAACCAAAATAGATGTGATTTTAGACGAATTAACGGGAGATATTATCAAGGCGAAGGGAAATGGTCGACTAAAAATTAAAGCGGGTAATATTGAGCCCTTAAGTATCAGAGGTAAATACAATATTGAATCGGGAAATTACGACTTCAACTTTCAGTCATTTATAAAAAAGCCATTTGAATTGATTCCTGAAATAGGAAATTATATAGAATGGAACGGCAATCCATACGACGCCGAAATTCATGTGGATGCACGTTACACTGCCGATCGTATTAGTTTAAATGAGTTGGTGGGTAGCGCTAATTTTAGCAACGCAGTAAAATCGTATCGCGGAAGTGTGTATGTGATTGCTGCATTAAGAAACAAATTATTTCAGCCGAATATTAAATTTAGCATCGCATTTCCACAAGGCAATCCAATTAGCTCCGATAATGAATTTTCTCAATTCATTACCCGATTAGAAAGAGACGAAAATGAAATTTTAAAGCAGGTTTCCTTCTTAATTGTATTTAACTCATTCGCGCCCGTTGGATTTAGTACAGGCAATAGCAATAACGCCTATAGTATGACCTCGATTGGTATCAATACCATATCACAATTGTTGACCAAAGAAGTTAATAAATCAGTGACCCATTTATTAAATAAAGTGACCGGCGATAATAGCTTACGATTTGATATTGGATCATCGGTTTATAATAGTGGAAATTTACTAGACCCTACCGGATCGGGCATTGCTATCAACGCCAATAAAATTGATCGTCAAAGAGTGAATTTAAAATTGGGTAGAAGCTTTTTAAATGACAAAGTAATAATTAATGTGGGCGGCGACTTGGATTTTAATGTACGCAGCAGTACCAATATTCAAAATGATAATTTGCAGTGGTTGCCTGATTTAAATATTGAATTTATTTTAACCAGGGATCGTAAATTAAGAGCGATTGTATTTAACAGAAACAGCCTTGATATCAATGGAAGTAGTTTGGGACGTCGTAACCGACAAGGGGTAAGTATATCCTACCGAAAAGATTTTGAGAAATTCTTATTCTAGATCCGCAACAATAAGAAGTTATTTATTTGCATTCGCTACAAACCACTCCGTAGCCAACGCGTATCCTTTTAATCCCAGGCCAACAATAGATCCAACTGACTTTGCAGTTACATGGGAAATTTTTCGGAAGTCCTCCCTAGCATGTACATTGCTAATATGGACTTCAATCACCGGTGTTTTAATTGCAGCTACTGCATCCCCAATGGCAACAGAAGTATGGGTATAGGCAGCAGGGTTTAATATAATACCATCTTGGTTAAACCCATATTGCTGAATCGCATTCACCAACTCTCCTTCCACATTCGATTGGAAATAAGTGAAGTTGACTTGCGGAAAATCTTTTTTTAACTGCGCAAAAAAATCATCAAAAGTTTCATTGCCATATACACCTGGCTCACGCATTCCTAATAAATTTAAATTAGGCCCGTTGATGATCGTAATATTTGGCATAGTTAAAAATTGAAATGCTTAAAAAATGTTAGGATAAATTGAGTAGCAATCACCCTTTTATGGTTGCAAGATTAATTAGTCTTCATTAAAGATACAAAATCATCAAACAAATACCGGCTATCATGCGGACCCGGTGTCGCTTCAGGATGGTACTGCACACTAAATGCTGGACGATCATTCAACTTGATACCTTCAATAGAATCATCATTTAAATTCACATGTGATATAGTCACATTCGGATGCTTACGCACTGCTTCAGGATCCACACCGAACCCGTGGTTTTGCGTAGTGATTTCACATAAGCCTGTGATCACATTTTTAACTGGGTGATTTAACCCACGGTGACCATGGTGCATTTTGAAAGTTGGAATATCATTCGCAAGTGCTAATAATTGATGCCCTAAGCAAATACCAAAGACTGGCTTTTTCTCATTCAACACTTCCTTAATTGTTTTGATTGCGTAATCCATCGGTGCTGGATCACCAGGACCATTGGATAAAAAATATCCTGTAGGATTAAATGCCTTCAAGGTCGCAAAATCTGTTTTAGCAGGATGCACTCTTACATGCGCTCCTCTTTCCACCAAGCATTGTAAAATATGTTCTTTCACGCCAAAGTCTAAAACAGAAATTTTGATCGCTGAATTTTTATCGCCTAATTCATACACTTCTTTGGTACTCACCGTACTCGCTAATTCAAGCCCATCCATACTAGGCACTTTTGCTAATTGTGCTTTTAAAGCAGCCACATCTAAATTATCAGAGGAGATAATACAATTCATTGCCCCCTGTTGACGCACATGCGCCACTAGCGCCCTTGTATCTAATCCTTCAATGGAAACAATATTATTATTCACCAAATACTCGTTCAAATTACCATCTGCCATTAAACGACTGTATTTTTCTTCTAAGTTGCGTCCAATTAACCCATGAATTTTTACTGATTTACTTTCAACATCTGTTGATTTAACCCCGTAATTTCCCACATGAACATTGTTCATGATAATGACTTGGCCTGTGTAACTTGGATCCGTAAAAACCTCTTGGTAGCCTGTCATCCCAGTATTAAAACAAATCTCACCAGTCGTGGTACCAATTTTACCAAAAGCTTGACCGTGAAATACATTACCATCAGCTAAAACTAAAATTGCAGGTTGTGTAGTCATTGTATTGGTGTTTTGTTATGCAAAAAAAGAAACAATTTTTTACTTTTCCATAATAACTTTTGAACATATTGTTTATTCCTATGATCATTATTCAGCAGGTGTTGCTTCATCTGTAGCAGCAGGTGCTTCAGTCGCCGGTGTTTCAGCTTCAGCCTCAGCTGCTGCCTTTTTAGGCGCTGCCGGTGCTTTACTACGACGTGTTTTCTTAGCTGGTTCTGCTGCAGTAGCAATTGAATTACCGTAAATTTCATTGAAATCAACTAATTCAATCATTGCTTTTTCTGCATTATCACCTGGACGTATACCTAATTTGATAATTCTAGTATAGCCACCTGGACGTGTCGCAATTTTAGGCGCCACTACTGTAAATAATTCTTTAACAGCAGTTTTGTCGTTTAAATAGCTAAACACCACTCTGTGGTT
>RFZW01000180.1 GCA_009920495.1 Chitinophagia bacterium | reverse complement strand
TACCTGATCGCAATTTGTTATAAAAATGGAGACGGAATTGATGTTGTTGAATCATTAAAAAGGGATTGGGCCTTTGGAAAAAATGACAACTTCATTGTATTTATGGATACCTATGGTGATATGAATAGTGGATTTGCCTTTGGTGTTAATGCCGCTGGGGCACAATGGGATGGAACGATGTTTGATGGGGGAAGTGTAGATTTAAACTGGGATAATAAGTGGACCACAGGAAGTACTTCAGATAAAAATAAATATATCATTGAAGCCGCCATCCCTTTTACGTCCATTAGATATAAAGAAGGCAAAATGGAGTGGGGTATTAATTTCAGTAGAAATGATTTAAAGAGTACCGAGAAATCGGCATGGGCGCCAGTACCCAGGCAATTTCCAACAGCTTCACTATCTTATGCAGGGGTATTGGTTTGGGATGCACCGCCTCCTACAACAAAAAATAATTTTTCACTCATCCCCTATTTTAAAACCAGTATCGCTAAAGAGTATACCAATGCGGCTGGTCAAAAAATTACACAAGAAAGCGTAGCTGGAAAAGATGCAGGTTTAGATGCAAAAATAAGCTTATCCTCCTCGCTAAATTTGGACTTAACATTGCATCCTGATTTTTCACAAGTGGAAGTAGATCGTCAAGTAACGAATTTGAGTCGTTTTGAATTATTTTTTCCTGAGCGTAGGCAGTTTTTTTTAGAAAACGCTGATTTGTTTTCAAATTTAGGATTCCCTAACACAAGGCCTTTTTTCTCAAGACGCATTGGATTAAATACAGATATTGATTTTGGTGCAAGATTAAGTGGTCGCATTAATAAAAATTGGCGGATGGGATTAATGGACATTAAAACAACCGCCAATGATGATATTAACTTGGCGAGTCAAAACTTTACAGTGATGGCACTTCAAAGAAAATTATTTAAAAAATCAAGTATTGAATTATTTTATATTGACAGAACCGCATTAGCATTTAATGGGAAAACAAATGAAGCCGGTGGTTGCAATTGCGTTTATAAACACGATGGTACTGCTTTTAACAGGAATATTGGTTTTGAATATTATTTAGCGCCACCCAACAATACATTTTCAGGAAAAACAATTTTTATAAAATCATTTACGCCAAATGCTACTGGAAATGATTATTTAAATGCAGCAAATTTTCAATACAGCCAGCGCAAATGGATATTGTCGTGGCAACATGAAATTGTAGGTGAAAACTTTAACGCAGAGGTAGGCTATGTTCCTAGAAATAATTATATAAAATTTAATCCGAGCATAACACGTTTATTTTTCCCTAAAAGTGGGTCCATATTAAGTCATGGGCCACAGTTCACTTCCACTTATTATTACAATAATAATTTTATTACAACCGATTATAGCAACGCTTTAATTTACTTAATTACATATAGGGACAAAAGCACCTTATCGGCGGTTGCGCAAAACACATTTGTAGAATTACTATCTCCATTTGATCCAACGCGCATTGGAAAGCTTCCATTAGAAAAAGGAACAAGGCACGAATGGACAAATATCGGCTTTGACTGGACATCCCCACCACAGTATTTATTGACTTATAGCCTATCCACAAGAGTCGGTGGCTATTATGCCAATGGGAATTTATTGAGTATCTCTGGAAATGTGGGTTATCGTATTCAACCCTTTGTAAATATTGATTTTTCAAGCACTTATAATCAAATAAAATTGCCCAGCCCATGGGGAAACAACAACTTTTTATTACTAGGTCCAAAACTTGATGTCACCTTTAGTAATAAGCTGTTTTTAACTACCTTTTTTCAATACAACGAACAAACAAAAAACATTAACTTCAATACGCGATTTCAGTGGAGATACAAGCCTGTTTCAGATTTGTTCATTGTATACACTGACAACTATTACATAGGGCCTGTATTTGTGAAAAATAGAGCGGTAGTATTAAAGTTTACGTATTGGTGGAATAAATAAAAATAAAAATAATGAAAAAGCAACTTTTAATGATTTCCCTTTTTTGTTTTGCAACCATTGCAAGCAAAGCAAATGTGCGAATACCAAATATCATTGGATCGCATATGGTATTACAACAAAAGTCAACTGTTAAGTTATGGGGTTGGTCAGCGCCTGCCGAAAGCATCACCATAAAAGTAAGTTGGGATACCACTACTTATAAAGTGGTTGCAGGCAGAGACGCAAAATGGATCACTTCAATAAAAACGCCAGAAGCCGGCGGATCCTATTCAATAACAATAAAAGGAAACAATACGATTAAATTAGAGGATGTATTAATTGGAGAAGTATGGCTTTGCGGTGGTCAAAGTAATATGGAATGGTCTGGCGATCAGAATTTACCACAAAGCAAAGCGGAAGCGCCTAATGCCACCAATAATAAAATTCGATTTTTTTACGTAGCTAAATCAACGTCTGCTTTTCCGCAAGACAATGCGGATGGAAAATGGATGGTTTGCACGCCCGAAGAGATGATGGCACACCTGCTGAAACATGGGCACCTGATTATGTCATCAATAATAATCAAATCATAAAAAAGGGGGCCGATGCTTTAAAACCAACTGACTGGTGGCCTTACAAAACTGGACTTGCTTACAACGCAATGATTTATCCAATAACAAATTATACGATTGCTGGTGCTATTTGGTATCAAGGGGAAAGTAATACCCAAACATTTTATGCATACGAAAAATTATTTACAGGGATGATTGATGCATGGCGCCAACAGTGGAATAAAGAATTCCCTTTCTACTTTGTACAAATTGCGCCCTATACTTATGGTAATAAAAATATTGGTGCATTACTAAGGGAAACGCAAACCAAAGCTGCTGCATTCCCAAATACAGGCATGGTTGTTATTTCAGATTTAATTCCTGATACCACCAATATTCACCCTATATTAAAAAAAGAAGTAGCTGAGCGCCTTGCAAATTTAGCACTTAATAAAACCTATGGTTATAACCAAATTGTTTGCGAAAGTCCATTATACG
>RFZW01000179.1 GCA_009920495.1 Chitinophagia bacterium | reverse complement strand
TCATTCCTGCTAGCTGTGCTTCTAGTCGGAACATTTCATCGCGCAACTTAGCAGCTTCCATAAAATCAAGCGCCTTCGCAAATTTTTCCATTTGTTTTTTGGTTTGTGCAATGGCCTTTTCAATTTGTGGTATCGTTTGATAATTACTTTCTGGATCGGCCACCATTTCAAGTTCATCCGAAGTGCGTACATTAATATTATTAAGTGTAAAGCCTTTAATATCCAATACTGAAGTTTGTTGCATTACCTGTTCAATACTTTTAACAATGGTGGTTGGTGTAATGCCATGTTCTTCATTGTATTTCATTTGTTTTGCGCGCCTTCGATTGGTTTCATCAATCGTGCGCTGCATACTTTTGGTAATTTGATCACCATAAAAAATTACGCGACCGCGTACATTACGCGCAGCACGGCCAGCGGTTTGGGTAAGCGACTTTTCATTTCTTAAAAACCCTTCTTTGTCTGCATCTAATACCGCCACGAGGGAAACCTCTGGTAAATCAAGCCCTTCTCTTAAAAGGTTAACACCCACTAATACATCAATCACGCCCAATCTTAATTCTCTTAAAATTTCAACTCGTTCAAGTGCGTCTATATCACTATGTATATATTTTGATTTGATTTGTATGCGTACCAAATAACGATCCATTTCCTCCGCCATTTTTTTAGTAAGCGTAGTCACCAAAACCCGGTCACCCATTTCTACTTGCTTCGCGATCTCATCTAATAGGTCGTCTATTTGATTTTTTGTAGGTCTTACTTCAATAGGTGGATCTAATAAACCCGTTGGTCGTACTACCTGCTCCACTATTAATCCAGCTGTCTTTTCTAATTCATATTCACCTGGGGTGGCGCTTAAAAAAATAGATTGTCCAATGATATTTTCAAATTCATTAAAATTCAAAGGTCGGTTGTCAATAGCGCTAGGTAATCTAAATCCATATTCAACCAGGTTCATCTTTCTGCTTCTATCACCGCCATACATACCAGATATTTGTGGTATTGTCACATGGCTTTCATCAATGACACATAAAAAATCCTTTGGAAAATAATCCAACAAACAAAATGGTCTTGTACCTGGTTTGCGGCGATCAAAAAATCGAGAATAGTTTTCAATGCCGGAACAATAACCCAACTCTCTAATCATTTCAATATCATATTCAACACGTTCTTTAATCCTTTGCGCTTCAATGTGCTTTCCCACATTTTTGAAGTACTCCACCTGCGCCCGCACCTCATCTTGAATTTCATAAATTATTTGTTGCACCATTTCCTTCGGCGCGAGATATAAGTTCGCTGGGAAAATAGCTGCATTTTCCATCTCCTCAATTCTTTTGCCTGTCTCTATTTCAATGCTTTCGATGGATTCAATTTCATCTCCAAAAAATGTAATCCGGTAACCATAATCAACATAAGGTAATCGAATATCTACAGTATCACCTTGCACCCTAAAGCCACCACGATCAAATTCAGTGACTGTTCTGTGGTATAAACTATTGACCAATGCGTGTAAAAATGCTTGTCTTGAAATCACCATGCCTTTTTCAATACGAATAATTCCATTTTCATATTCAGTAGGATTGCCCATTCCATAAATACAACTCACGCTGGCAACAATAATAATATCTCGACGACCGCTTAATAAATGCGCAGTGGCTTGAAGTCGTAGTTTATCTAACTCCTCGTTAATACTTAAATCCTTTTCAATATAAACACCCGAAGTGGGTAAATAAGCTTCTGGTTGGTAATAGTCATAATAGGAAACAAAATATCCTACTGCGTTGTTCGGAAAAAACTGTTTGAACTCGCCATATAATTGCGCAACCAATGTTTTATTGTGCGTTAATATAAGTGTAGGTCGTTGTATATTTTGAATCAAATTCGCGATGGTAAATGTTTTACCACTTCCAGTTACACCCAATAAGGTTTGATAACGATCACCCGCTTGCACCGCTTCGGTTAGCTGTGCTATTGCTGCAGGCTGATCACCAGAAGGTGTATAGCTAGATTGAAGTTGAAACGGCATAGGCAAATTTACACCCTATAATGCATCTAAATAGGAAGAAAATTTATTTATTGCATTCGCTACGGCTATTATTTGCTGTTGTGTTTCGAGCCAATTTTGTTGTTCAATGGCTTCACGAACACCCGGTACAGTTTTAACACCATAGCCTGTGTAAAATCCTGGTGCATACAAACTATGCTTATACCATGGTCGGCGAGGCAAACCAGTGGGTAGTAACAATGAATGTTCCGCTGAATATATTTTTGCATTAATGGCAGCTAATTTATTTGCATCTGCCCCAGCTTTTAATTTTTCTAGTTTTTGTGCCGATTTTTCTAGTGTTGCTAATGCATTTAATAGGGAAGAAAAATCAACAAAAGGAACCTCAGTTAATAATGTAGGTGTTGTTAATTTGGTTGTTGGATCGGCTGCAATTGTATATGCATTATTTTTAATCAAATCATTTTCCACCTGCGCTTTTTCGCGAAGCGCATCTACATTCGAAACTAACTCCGTAATATATCCTTTGATAGTTTTATGTAATGCAGTGAAATCAAAAGGAAGTACGTCTGCTTCTGACAAACGAAGCACTGCGCGTCCAGATGTTTTAGCTAGGGTTACACCATATTTAAATTCTGCATCCTTGAATCGCGCATAGTGATCATAAGAATCATAAATAGAATGATACTCGCCGCCTGCATCTTCACCGCCGTAACCAATGTTTAATGAAGGAACACCTATATGCTGTATGAAGGAAGAGTAATCCGAGCCCGAGCCCATGGCACCTAATGGATAGGTGGTTGCTTCAAAAATTTCTTTTTTTGATTTGCTTGTGCTTGCATTGGTTGCACTATTCGCTTTCTGTCTTTCAAATACAGAAACACCCGCTTGCGGATCAATTACCGATTTACTGATATCAGTTACAAAATTAGATAAACCGTGAGAGCCTTGCACACCCAAAAATCCACGACCATTGCCATCTGAATTTATATAGG
>RFZW01000178.1 GCA_009920495.1 Chitinophagia bacterium | reverse complement strand
ATTAATAAGAAAAAGGTATAAGGATATACATAATTAAAATACTGCCCTAAGCTGGGGGATTTTCCCAATTTTCGAATGATAAAATCCTTTTGTTGCCATCCAATGATGAGTAGTAAACTAAAGCCAATTAAATTAATGATTAAGGTGATAAAGGGAAGCTCGTTTTTTTTAGGGCCTAAATAGTGATTATAAAAGGGATAAAATTTATAAATCACAGGCAAGGTTCCAAGCGTGCAAAATACGGAAAGCGTGGCCCCAATATCTAACATGGCCCTAACTAGACCTTGGTCATTTTTAGAGAAGAACATGGGGAATAATACCAAAAGGTTAACGGCTCCAATTAAAAAGCCCATCATGATAAAGAATGATGATTTAACCCCTTGTTTTTGAATAATCCCCATACTACAAATATATTGTAAATGTCGTAAAAGTAAATATGTAATGAAATGGGCTTATTTTTACCATATGGAACAATTGTCGGTCATAACTATTTGTTTTAATAACTTAAAGGAACTGCAGCAAACCTGCAATTCAGTGGATAGTCAGTCAATTCCTCCCCATGAACATTATATAGTGGATGGGTCAAGCAATAATGAAATTTCAGATTGGTTAAATTTCAGATTGGTTAAATAACTCCCCACAGCCGTTATACCGTAAATGGATTTGTGAAAAAGATAAGGGTATTTCAGATGCCTTTAATAAAGGAATAAATTTGGCATCTGGATCGATCATCCATCTTTTAAATTCGGCGGATGTTTACTATTCAAATTCAGTCATAGAAAAAGTGGTGAATTTTTATAAGCAATACCCGGAAACGCAGTGGACGAGTGGTAATATATATATGAAGCGCGGCGGAATTTGGGTAAATATTGGCGTTCCATTTGACCCTAACCAATTATATAAAGGCATGCGCGCGGTCTCTCATCCTACTTGGTTTGTAAGGAAAGAAGTATATGCGCGTGTAGGCCAATTTTCAGTGGATATAAAAATAGCGATGGATTATGATTTGATGTGCAGACTGAAAGGAGAACCCTATGGTTATATCAATGAAACTTTAATAAAATTTGATGATTCTGGTGTAAGCACGCATTTGTATTTAAATTCTATTAAAGAAAATACACAAGTGTATGAATCCTACTTTGGATATTCGATTACTGCGCGTATTTGGCAATTTAGATTACGCCTATTATACTATCTATTAAAATCTAGTTTCGGAAAGTTTTTATATGCTATAAAAGCAAATAATTTAAAGTAATATTTTACAACACTGGCTTTTTGTAAATTTTTTTAAAAAGCAGAAACAGTTCATTGAGTAATGGGGTTGTTTCAATAAATCGGGCTATTTGAATGGACTTAATTTTGAATGGGGCGTAGGGTATATCCATTTCTACGCATTTTTCTTTAATTTCGTCACAAACTTTATCGATTGTTAATTCTTGTCTATTATTTTTTGGCGTGCGTAATAGCCTATGTGCCATTGCTTTTGTGGTACTTTCTGCAAAAGTGGTAAGGTAGGATTGTATGGTTAATTCAAAGCTGGTCGTTTCTTTTTTTAATTCTTTTAAATAAGCTATGAAAATAATAAAAGCATCAAGTAAAATTTTATCTTTTGATGTTTTAGTTACAGAAGGGTGAATGCGAAATGAAAATTGGATAGCTGGATCCACGACTAAGTAACTTTTTTTAGTAAGGGCAATCCATAGTTGTGCATCTGCATATATCAAATTAGGATAATTAGTAGGGATGCCTCCAATAGCATCGTAATCCTCGGATTTGAAAACATAGCCAGTAGCCATAATATCAATGGTCTCTTTTAAAGTATACTCCAAATAATCTGAGGCGGTCATTTGGGTAGGTAGTGACTGACATTTTTTTATGGTTTCGCTATTGCTATTAATGTAGTTAAAATGGGTATGATACAAACTTGCTTCGGGATATGTATTAATTAAGTTATTAATGCAGGTTAAAAAACCTGTACTTAAAATATCATCATAACCTAAAATGGTCATGTACTCTTTTTTATCAAGGTCTTTGATGCGTCCCCAATTTTGCAAAATATCCAAATTTTTATCAGAAAGTTGGACAGAAATTTTTGGGTTATTTAAATCTTTAATTGCATGTAGTGCATCATCCGTATTACTGGTAATATCAGCTAAAACAATTATTTCAAAGTGTGGATAGTCCTGTGCCAAAACTGACTGCAAGCAATCAATTAGATATTGCTTTCCCGTTTTGAAAGGGATGATTATTGAAAAATTATTTATTTTACCGCTCATAGCATCTACAAGATAAATATTTATAGTTAAAATTTAAACATATTCAATTTTTACTAGGTAAAAGAAGGCGGTTTTATGTAATTGGCTTAAATTTGGTTACACTAAATGAATTGTGGGATGAACATTGCCGGGGTTGTAATACTATATCATCCTGATATAAAGCAGTTATCTGCTAATATCAACACTTATGCTTCTGGACTTAAGCAACTCTATATTTACGATAACACTGAAACCCAAACTCCAGGTATTGAAGCAGCCTTGCATGGGCTACACCCAAATATAAAATATCATTTTTTTAATTCAAATGAGGGGATTGCGAAACGCCTGAATCAAGCAGTGGCACTTGCAACTCAAAACCAGTATGATTATTTGTTAACCATGGATCAGGACTCCTCTTTTAAGCCGGATGATTTTGAAAAGTACAAATCATTGATTCAAAAAGGTGATTTTACAAATGTTGCGCAATTCGGTATTAACTGTCAGCCCAATATTACAATTCCAAGTGAAGCGCCGCAAGAAGCGCTTACCTTAATTACTTCAGGTTCCATTTTAAATTTGTCATTAGTAAAAAAAGTAGGGGGTTTTAATGAGGACTTATTTATTGATTTTGTAGATGCGGAATTTTCATATCGGGTGATACAAAATGGGGGTATTAATTTAATGTTTTCTAATATTCTGTTGAATCATGCCATAGGTGATTTGGTTTCTGGAAGATCAGTAGTAAC
>RFZW01000177.1 GCA_009920495.1 Chitinophagia bacterium | reverse complement strand
TATTAACAATTGCCAAGGGGCAATTAACATTAGAGGACAACTTTACACAACAAGCGATTGAAAATAAAAAAAACAAGTTAGTTGTTGACACTAATATGTATGTTATGAAGGTTTGGTGTGAATATGTGTTTGATAACTGTCCTACTTTTATTTTAGAACAAATAAATGCGCGTAGCTATGATTATTATTTATTGTGTGATATAGACCTTCCTTGGACTGCAGATGAAATGCGCGAATATCCTGACAACAAACCAAGACAAGAATTATTCCAAATTTATAAGGATATATTAATTAATCAAAACACACCCTGGGGTATTGTAACTGGTATCGGAGACGAAAGGACTAAGAACGCTATACAGCTTATTGATAAAAATTTAAAATAGCGAAAGGCAAGTTAATTTTTTAAAAGCGCACGTACATCTTCATCCCCTTCGATATTATTCATCTCTCTTAAAATTTGAGGATAACGCCATGACACCCTTCTTGTCATTGGTCTTGCTGTAAATTTTTTTGGATTCGGAAAGCCAGCAACAATCATAGCCGCCTCGGACCTACTTAAATTTTTTGCTGACTTATGAAAGTAATGTTGTGCCGCAGCTTCTACCCCAAAACAACCAGGCCCTGTTTCAATTACATTTAAATACACTTCTAAAATTCTTTTTTTACCCCAGACCCATTCAATTAAAAATGTAAAATATACTTCTGGTATTTTTCTGATATACTTATCATATCTACCACCTTGCCATAAAAAAACATTTTTTGCTGTTTGCTGTGTTATCGTACTAGCACCACCACCTATCGGAATTTTCGATTTTTTCTTTTTCTTTTTTGGTCGCAAACTTTTTTCAATCGCATCCCAATCAAAACCACTATGGTCCGTAAAGGATTGGTCCTCGCTGGCAAGTGCCGCTAATTTAATATTATAGGACATTTCATTCCATGAAACATAATCTCTTTTCAAACCTAGCCCAAATGCATTTGTTAATTGCGTAATGGTAATAGGCGGCTCCACTAACTTTATGATAATTACATAAATAAGGGAGCTAATAAATAGATAAATAAAAATTCGGTAAATTTTTTTTAACACAAGCAGCAATTAAAGTATTTCCAAACTAAATCTTTTTCCAATGGGTCGGTAATTTGGATTTGCTTTTCGTAATAATCTCCCAGCAACCACTGCTACTGCACCACCAATTAATTTTGTAATATTTTTTTGTTCTAATATAGGATCATTATTAATTAAGCTGTTAATAACATTCAATAATACATATCCAGCGCCACCTACTTGTAAAGCCGAACCATTGGTGACAACACTATTATAATGCCCCCTATCTTTTGCAAATGCTTTAATTTCATTGATATGGAGCAACATTTTACCCAACTTAAGTGTGTCTTCGCCATAGGTGCCAAACATGGTCATCACCCTTTGTAATGCAAATTGATTTATTTGAATTGTATCTTCTTTAATAGCAGAAATCCTTTTGTGCGCTTAAGCTGACAGAAAAACAAGCAATGCAGATTAAAAAAAGAAGTGATTTTTTATTCATAATAGCAATTTACAATAAAGGCGCCGTTTTAAAAAGTAATTCAATAGAACAAAAGCCGCTTTATTAATACTTTAACGCTCCAATAAACAATGCAGCGCTAAACACAAGTATAATAATTGCAGAAATTCGATTTATACAGACTAAATTCTTCTCCGTTAAACTTGGCCGCAACCTACTTGCCAAAGCCACTTTAATCAAATCAGATAAAAGCAAAAAAACTAAGCAGGTAGCAAAAACGATGAATTTATATTGTACAGGATTGTTTGTTTCTGCAGCACTTGCCCCAATGGCGGCTGTCCAGGCAAACCAAAATATAAAAACACTTGGATTTAGGGTATTCATCAAAAATCCTGATATATATATTCCGAAATAATCCCTTTTTCTAAAAACTTTTGCTTCACCCTTCTCGTCAGATTCTATCTTTATCTTTTTAAAGAACAAGGTATATAAGCCCAACAACAATAAAAATCCTGCACCAGCCATGGCGATAAATGCTTTATGATCTAATACCAAAATAAAAATGCTCGTAAAAATATTTGCAATAAGTAATAAACCAATATCACTGGTGGAAACACCTGCAACAAAAATATAACCCGCCCTGCGACCATTAGTTATACTTTGTTTTAGAATAGCAAAAATTACTGGACCCAATGAGATACTTAAAATAAGCCCCAATAACAACCCTTTAATAATAGGAGCTAACATTTTATTTATTTTGTATAAAAATTTCCCAATCTTTTAAAACATCTCCCTTTAATACCCTTGGAAATTTATGTTGTCCACCTATCTTTCCTTTGGCTTGCATAAAATCCATAAATACATTTTCTTTTAAAACAGTTACACGTATTCTTTTTAATGCACTTTTTCTTTCTATTGCATAGTCGTCATTAAGTGTAATCAACTTTTCATCAATTGCTTTTGCTAATGCAACCCCGTCTAAGTCCTGATCACAAGCAACATACCAATGATGTCCAAATAAGGAATCTACATTTTCACCTCGAACACCATATTCTGGTATGGATAAGTTGAATTCTTCACTCACTAAGTGAATCGCTTTATTCATATTGTCTACACTTAAGTGTTCGCCAACTATACTTAAAAAATGTTTGGTTCTTCCGGTGATGATAATTTCAGCATTCTCTTTGTCCACAAAACGTACCGTATCTCCAATTAAATAACGCCATGCACCCGCATTGGTACTAATCAATAATGCATAGTCCTTACCTTCCTCTACTTCATGTATCATTAGCGCTTCGGGATTTTCAAGCATTTCCCCATCCGCATCAAAATTATTTTCATCAAAAGGGACAAATTCAAAAAAGATATGTTGATTGTAGGAAAGACGCATGCCCTTTGCGTTTTGCTTATCCTGCCAGGCCAAAAACCCCTCACTTGCTAAATAGGTTTCCACATAAGTAATAGGCTTTCCTAATAATTTTTCAAAACCTACTTTA
>RFZW01000176.1 GCA_009920495.1 Chitinophagia bacterium | reverse complement strand
TCCACGACCTTGTTGTTGCACCGTTTTAACAGGATTGTGATTCATTAAAGGGTAGGGGTGATTGTCAATGACAGGAATCGTTTTTGCTATTAGTTTTTCAATATCTTTTAAAAATGCTTTTTCTTCAGCATCGCAAAATGATATAGCTGTTCCATTTGCACCAGCGCGACCTGTTCTACCAATACGGTGCACATAAGTTTCTGCAATATTGGGTATTTCAAAATTCACTACAAATTCTAAATTATCCACATCAATGCCTCTTGCTGCAATATCGGTAGCTACTAATACACGGGTGCTTTGATCCTTAAAATTACTCAAAGCTCTTTGACGTGCATTTTGTGATTTATTACCGTGGATGGCTTCCGCTTTTATATTGTATTTTAAAAGTAGATTAACCACTTTGTCAGCGCCATGTTTAGTCCTAGTAAAAACCAACGCTGTTTTAATTGCTGGATTTTTTAATACATCAATTAATAATGCATTTTTATTATTCTTATCTACAAAGTAAACGGACTGATCAATAATTTCTACCGTAGACGATACAGGGGTTACTGTTACTTTTTCAGGATGAAATAATATAGTGCTCGCTAAGCTTACAATTTCGGCTGGCATGGTTGCTGAAAAAAACAAGGATTGCCTTTTTTTAGGAAGCACTGCTAGTAATTTTTTTACATCATTGACAAATCCCATATCCAACATACGATCTGCTTCATCTAATACAAATATTTCAACTTCTCTTAAACTGATATGTCCTTGATTCATTAAATCCAATAATCTACCTGGTGTTGCAATAACTACATCAACGCCATTTCTAAGCGCAGTTACTTGTGGTCCTTGTGCAACGCCTCCGAATATAACCGTACAATTTAATGGGGTATGTCGACCATAAGCATTGAAACTTTCGGCAATCTGTATGGCTAATTCTCTGGTAGGAGTTACGATTAAACTTCTTATTTTTTTTCGTTTCTCCCCATTAGAATTTTGTAATAATAATTGAATGATGGGTAAAGTAAAGGCCGCTGTTTTACCTGTGCCTGTTTGTGCGCATCCTAATAAATCCTTACCCGCTAAAACAATCGGAATTGATTGTGCTTGAATAGGTGTTGGCGTTGTATATCCTTCCTCGTATAGCGCCATTAATAGCGGCTCAATAAGATGTAATGACTTGAAATTTGTACTCATAATGGACTGCAAGGTACACTATTTAAATTTGACGCCTATGTGGACACATAAGGATGCTTTTATAATCATCCATTTAGATGTAATTACAAATTTATGAGGATTAGCTGCTATTAAGCAAATAAGTCCATCTCCGCCCTGCCTAAACCATCTGGTGTGGTATAAAACGGTCTTTTTTCAATAACATAATGGGTGTCTTCTGGTATACCTAATGCACGGTAAATGGTTTGGTGAATTTGCTCAATCCGAATTGGTTTTTCTATCGTTTTGCAAGGACGTTCATCGGCTGTTTTGCCATATACATATCCTTTTTTAATTCCGCCGCCAAACATTAACATGGAACAGCCGTCTGTGAAATGTCGGTGCATGCCATAATTTTTAATGTCATCAATAATATCAGGTTGATTCACTTGTTCTTGTACTTTTAAATCAGGACGCCCTTCGACCATCATGTCCCTGCTAAATTCACTTGCTAATATAATAAGTGTTCGATCTAAATGTCCTGATTGATCTAAATCTTTTATTAATTGCGCAATCGGACCATCAATTTGTTTTTTCATATCGGCCAACCTCGTATGTCCATTATCATGCGTGTCCCAATTTTTAAATGGTTCATATTCGGTGGTGACCGTAATAAATCGTGCTCCCTTTTGCGTTAAACGTTTTGCCATTAAACAGCCCAATCCAAATTTACCTGTATTATATATGTCGTAGTTTTCTTTAGGTTCTTTACTTAAGTCAAAAGCAGCAGCTTCGGGTGATTTTAAAAGCATATAAGCTTGTTCCATGGATCTTTTCATGGATTCTTTTTGATAATCACTTCCCAATTCTCCTAATGGTCCTTTGTTCATTAATTCATTATAAAGTTGGTTTCTTTTTTCAAACCGACTAATATTCATACCAACAGGTGGCTTCACACTTTCAAGACCTTCACTTGGATCAGGTATTAAAAAAGGGCCATATTCATTGCCTAAAAATCCGGCGGTATGAAATGCTTTTAGTTCTTCTCCTTCTCCTAATGAAAAACGTTGACCAATATCAATAAATGCAGGAATCACTGAATTGACAGGTCCTAATTGTTTTGAAATCCAAGAACCTATATGAGGTGCGGCAACTGATTGTGGCGGCTTGTAACAGGTATGCCAATGGTATTGATGACGAGAGTGAAGTATGTGCCCCATATCGCCTGCAACATAGGATCTAATGGCAGTGCCTTTATTCAATACTTTACCAATCGATTCAAGCCCTTCTGAAAAATAGATATCATCTAATGCAGTGGGCACAGATTTAAAAGTGCTTAAAACATCATTCGCCATCATGCCTTTGGTAAATGGGGTATATCTTTTTGGATCAAAAGTATCTGTATGCGCCATCCCTCCAGCCATCCAAAGTAAAATAACTGTATCTGCTCTTGCTGTCAATTTTGATGAATTACAGCCGCTTAACAAACCTGCTAATGGGGCACCTGCAGCTAGTGCTGCTAGGGTAGCAGTACTGCTATTTTTTAAAAATTCTCTCCGATTCCAATGACTTGACATAATTAATATTTACTTAAAATGAATTAATAAATAATTTGAAATTCCGGCAATAATAAAATTATCCAAAACAAATCTTCAATGGCATCTGTAGTAGGATCTTCCCCTAATATTTTTTTAGCAATTGTATATTCAGATTTTGTTGCAGCTCTGCCTAAAGCCTGTTCATATATTTCTTTAATAATGACATCACCACTAATATATTTGTTTTTCCAAATAATAGCTCCTCTTTGGATCATGGAGTTGAATCTATCTCCATTGGTTAATTCCAAGGCTTGTAATAAATTTGATTGCGATTCTCTACTGGTGCTGACTGTTTCACGTGTAGGTCTTCCTAGAGATATTAAGAATGGATTATTATTCACCAATGA
>RFZW01000175.1 GCA_009920495.1 Chitinophagia bacterium | reverse complement strand
CTGGCCAAACAATAAGCATAAATTTTTTGAATGGTATCGGCAGTTGGAAATTCAGATAATAATTTTTCATCCGCACCATAAATTTGTAAATCAATCAATGCCGGAACAACCAGTGGTATTGAATTTATATGATCATACCCTTCTTTATTGATATTCGATACCTTTCCGTTTTCAATTACGATAACGCACTCCGAAATCCAATGTTCTCCAGTAAATAATTCTTGAACCGATAAAATTTGTTGCATTATAATTCAATATTAAAAAAATCAGCGTTTTTCCAAAAAGGAAATTGCTCCCTCGTTTTTACTAGCTCTTCTTTTTGAAGTGTAATATGAAAAATATCCTCCTCATAAGCGCAGTGATATAAAACCTCGCCTAGTGGTCCCACCACCATACTGTCGCCACTATGCATCATATTTTTACCATCTAACCCAACCCGATTCACGCCAATGGTGTAGCATTGGTTTTCAATGGCGCGCGCTGTCAGTAAGGTTTTCCACGCATGGTTTCTTTTTTCAGGCCAATTAGCAACATACAACAGAACATCATATTCTAAGCCAGCCACATTTGTATTTTGCGCATTAGATTCCTTATTTGATGTTGCTAATTGCTGGCGCGCCCAAACTGGGAAACGCAAATCAAAACAAATTTGTAAATTAATTTTCCAACCTTTTACACTTGCAATTAATCTTTTATTTCCTTCACTATAAAATTCATGTTCACCTGCAAAAGCAAATAAATGTCGTTTATCATAATAACCCAATTCTCCATTAGGTAACATCCAAATTAAGCGATTATAGTAGTTGCCGTTTTCTTCAATGATAACAGAACCGGTGATGATTGATTTTTTATTCTCTGCCAATCGGCGCATCCATTGAACCGTGGGTCCTTCCATGTTTTCTGCAAATAAAGCAGGCTGCATGCTAAATCCTGTCGTAAACATTTCAGGAAGTACAATAATTTCGGTAGGCTCGGCAATAGCCATGATCTTTTTAGCCAAGGCTTCGAGGTTTGCGCCCTTATCCTCCCAAAAAAGGGCGGTTTGTATTATTGTAAATTTAAGTGATGACACTAATAATAATTTATGATGTATTAAAGATACAAAGCCGCGTTGGTATAAAAACGCCTGTGTTTTAGCCATCCGACTCAAACCCCTTTCGCCTTTAAGGCTGTTCCATTTTTTCTTGGCTAAAAATAGTAAAGTGGTATTATAGTCATCCAAGTCAATACTTTTTAACGCTTTTTTAATATTCACTGGGCTCACTCTTTTTTGCTGCAGTGCATATTGAATTTTACTTTTCCCCCATTGTTTTATTCGAAAGTGGCCTCCTGCAAAAAGGGTGGCAAATCGCTCTTCATTTAAAAAATTGTCTGTAATTAAATTGGATAAAATCTCTTCCACTTCACTTTTAGTCATGCCCAATTCGTATAGCTTATCGCGTACCTCCTGTTGGGCTCTTTCTTGATAGGCACAAAAATGCCGTATCCTTTGAATAGCCTGCTCTTTACCAATTCTAATTTTATTCATTTTGTAGATAAGAATGTCAATAAGAAATGCTAAAATAGCTTTTTAATCTTAAGATTTTGCATTAGGTTTGTCTTGTTAGAAATGTTAAATAAATACAAAGGAATTATGAAATTTATAGTATCATCCTCCTCTCTTTTAAAACACTTGCAACAAATCGCAGGGGTTATTAATACCAACACTGTTTTACCAATTTTGGAAGATTTTTTATTCGAGATTGAAGATAAAAAATTAAACATTATTGCGACCGATTTGGAGACAGTGATGCGCGTTCAAATGGATGTAGAAAGCAAGGCCAATGGTCGTGTTTGTATTCCAGCTAAAATTTTAATTGATTCATTAAAAAATATTGCAGACCAGCCGCTTACTTTCAACATAGATAAAAACTATGCTGTTGAAATCACAAGCGATAATGGTAAGTATAAAGTGATGGGCGAAAATCCAGATAATTTTCCAAAAGAACCTACAGCTGATGATACCACTGGATTTAAAATGACAAGCACCGGTTTGTTAACCGCAATTAATAAAACTTTATTTGCAGTAAGTGGTGATGATTTAAGACCAGCAATGACAGGCGTATTTTTTGAATTATCAAAAGATGGCGTTCAGTTTGTTGCAACCGATGCACACCGTTTGGTAAGATATAAGCGTACCGATACAAAGGCTACACAAAACGCATCTTTCATTGTTCCTAAAAAGCCGTTGAATTTATTAAAAAATGCATTGCCAGATAATGAAGATCCAATCACAGTGAGCTTTAATAGCAACCATCTTTTTGTAGATCATGGATCAACGCAATTAATTTGTCGCTTAATCGATGCGCGTTTCCCAGACTATAAAGTGGTTATCCCTGCTGACAATCCTTATCGCTTAACAGTGAATAAACATGATTTTCAAAATGCATTACGTCGTGTAAATGTATTTAGTAACAAAAGCACCAATCAAGTTGCTTTGAATATTACTGGTAATGAATTGCAAATGGCTGCACAGGATATTGACTTTAGTTTTGAGGGTAATGAGCGCATGAGTTGTGAATACAAGGGAGAGGATATTCAAATTGCCTTTAATGCAAAATTTTTAATTGAAATGTTGAGTGCCGCAGATACAGATGACATATTTATTGAATTATCTACGCCTAGTAAAGCAGGTTTGATAAAACCATCCGAACAAGCACCAGGAGAGGACTTATTAATGCTAGTGATGCCGCTGATGTTAAATAGCTAATCCGTTCCCTATAAATAGGCCCCTTGGGCAAGTTTTGAAAACCCGTTGATCTACACCAAGAACATCGGGTTTTTTATTTACATTTATAGTATAAAACCAACCACATGTTTGAAAGCATACAGTCCTATTTTACCAGCATACCTAGCTTACATCGCGCACTTATTTTAGCAGGCGGGATTACTTTTTTTTGGTTGGTTGAATCGGCCATTCCTTTGTTTAAATTTCAATCTAACAAATGGCGCCATGCTTCCATTAATATTTTTTTCACCCTCACGACTATTGTAATCAATTTTGGCTTTGCTTTTTTAATGGTGAAAACCAGTGATTGGACGATTGCAAGTAATTTTGGACTTTTAAATATGGTGTCCTTA
>RFZW01000174.1 GCA_009920495.1 Chitinophagia bacterium | reverse complement strand
AAAATACAGCCCTTCTATTGTAAATATTGGCATTTTCCTGATATTAACATTAGTTTTTGGTTGTTGCTTGCCTGGCTTTAGTCAGGATCAAAAATCGGCAAAATCTAACAATCGGCCAATTAGTAAAAAGCCACTTTTAAACCAAGTGGATTCAAATCTTTCAAAAAAGGCAGGAATTATTAAATCATTGGATACGAATAGGTTGAAAATAGATACCATTGGCAACAAAAAGGATAGTACTAAATCAGTACAAATTTTAAGGGTGTCTAAGGATAGTATTGATGCGCCTGTCAATTACAATGCAACCGACTCGGGCGTAATGATCATGGCTACCAAGGAATTCTTTTTATATGGAGATGCGAAAACAGAATATAGAACCTCACAATTAGAGGCAGCAAATATTGTGTATGACCAACAAACACAAAACATTCGGGCCTACGGGGCTAAAGATACTACTGGTAGTCCTTTGAGTAATCCTAAGTTTTTGGAAGGGGATATAGTTTCGGTGAATGATTCTATTTATTTTAATATGAAATCGGGTAAGGGGTTGACAAAAAACACCAATTTTCAACAAGGGGAAATTTTTGTGAATGCCAATACCATGAAAAAAGTTAGCAAGGATGTGGCTTTTGCCTATAAAGCAAGATTCACTACATGTAATTTAGATGACCCACATTTTGCTTTTAGAACCAATAAGATGAAAATCATTACTGATAAAATTGGTGTATCAGGACCCACTTTTCCAGAATTTGAAGGAGTGCCTTTCCCAATTGGTATTCCGTTTGGAATTTTCCCATTGGCTACAGGACGACATTCCGGATTAATGGCACCTGCATTTTCAACGAGCGAGGACTTTGGTTTGGGATTTGAAGGTTTAGGATATTATAAAGTACTCAGTGATAATTTTGACGCAACTGTTCGAACAAATATTTATTCTTATGGCGGGTGGAATTTAAATTTAAACAGTAAGTATATCATGCGATATAAATACATGGGTAATTTTAATTTGAGTTTGCAAAATACAAAAATGCTGAATAGGAATGCCGCCATCAATCAAGAGTATACAGGTGGTAGGACTTTTATGATTAACTGGACCCATTCTATGGATCAGCGCGCTAGGCCGGGTACTTCCTTTTCTGCAAATGTGAACTTTGGTAGTACAAAGTATAATAGGATGTTATTGAATAATCCATTTCAGAATTATCAAAACCAAATTAGTTCTTCCATTAGTTATACTAAAAACTGGGATAATAAATACAATTTGTCGGTCAACTTAAATCATAACCAAAATAATAATTTAGGCTTGGTCAATATGAGTTTGCCCAATATTAATTTTAATGCAATCACCATTTATCCATTTCAATCAAAGGATCAAATTGGAGCTGGAAAGTGGTATGAAAAGTTAGGCATAGGTTATAATGGTAGTTTTCAAAATCAACTGTCATTTTATGACTCTGCTTTAAATTTTAGAAAATTATTAGATACCATGCAATGGGGGGCGCAACATAGTATCCCAATTAGTTTATCCTTGCCTTCTTTAGGGCCTATTACAGTTACGCCTGGAATTTCATTTGAAGAAAAATGGTTCGGACAACAAAGTATTAAAACTTGGAATAACAAAACAAGGCAAGTTGATACTTCTATAACTCGTGGATTTTACAGAGCACCAAATATGAGCTTTAGTTTAGGAACAGCTTCAAGAATTTTCGGCACCTATAAATTCAAAAAAAATAGTACTGTACAAGCCATCCGACATGAGGTTAGGCCAAGTATATCGATGAGTTATACACCCGATTTGGCGGCATCCTATCATTACACCACGCAAATTGACTCAACGGGAAGGAACTATCGTTTTTCAAAATATGATGGCGGCATTGGTGGGGGTTATTCGGAAGGTACTTTTGGTGGCATGGGATTTGGTGTAGATAATTTATTGGAGATGAAAATGAAGGATAAAAAAGATACCACGGAAGGCGCTTTTAAGAAAGTCAAATTAATTGAAGGTTTCGGATTTAACTCTAGTTACAATTTCTTAGCTGACAGTTTTGCTTTAGGTAATTTTAATATCTACATGAGAACCACCTTATTTGACAAATTAAATATTACTTCCAATTTGACAATGGATCCATATCAAACAGATCAACAAGGATTCAGGGTGAATAAGCTTGACATTGACCCAACGAAATTAAAATTTGGTAATATTACGAGTGGGGGACTTTCATTTTCAACATCTTTTAAAAGTAAATCAACTGATGGTAAGGAATCAAAACAAAAAGATATTCCTATTGATCCTTTCATGACCCCTGATGAACAACAAAGACAATTGCAATACGCTAAATCTAATCCAGCAGAATTTACCGACTTTAATATTCCATGGTCATTAACCTTATCCTATTCCTTTCAGTTTTCAAGGTACATGAAACCAGATTATTCTGGTTTTCAGATCAATACTTATTCAAGTTTAAATTTTAATGGCGATTTTAGTATTACACCCAAATGGAAATTAGGTGGAACAGGATATATAGATGTTTCAAAGCGAAGTGTACAACAATTAAGCATGTTTATCACAAGGGAAATGCATTGTTGGCAATTAGCCATTAATGTTACTCCAATTGGTTTGTATAAATCATTTAGTATTACAGTGAATCCAAAATCAGGGATACTTAGGGATTTGAAAATAAATAGAAGCAGAACATTCTCTTCATCTTCTTATTAGTTAAAGGGTTCGTTATTTTAGTCAATAGGTAATAACTATTGACTTTTATGACTTATTATTTTTTTCATAATGTTCGGCCATTATATTAAACACCAATTTTTTTAGGGATTCTGTGGTATGACCAACCGGTGAAATTGCTGGAAGAATATTTAGAACTATTTTTCCAGGTCTTAAAAATAAAATAGGTTTTGCCGGTAATATTCCTTTGGTATTTAATATTACGACAGGTACAATCGGTTTCCCCGTATCCACCGACAATCTAAATGCGCCATCGTAAAATGATTTTAAGGGGTTATTTGTTTTGTTGCGTGTACCTTCAGGGTAAATAAGCATATCGAGCCCATTATTTAAAACGCGTTTCATTTCCTCATAGCTTTTGCGACGACTTTCATTATTTTTTCTATCAACAATCACTGTAGCAAATTGATAAATCCAACCAAACAAA
>RFZW01000173.1 GCA_009920495.1 Chitinophagia bacterium | reverse complement strand
GTTTGGAAGATAATCCTGGAATAAGAGGAATCATGTTAGGATCACATGGCTTATTTACTTGGGGAGATAACGCGTATGAAAGTTATATGAACACTTTAGAGGTCATTGAAATTTGCGCGCAATATCTTGAA
Organism: Chitinophagia bacterium; assembly: GCA_009920495.1. Taxonomy (GTDB): domain Bacteria; phylum Bacteroidota; class Bacteroidia; order Chitinophagales; family Chitinophagaceae; genus Sediminibacterium. The sequence continues at coordinate 3,033 of RFZW01000173.1, read as the reverse complement.
GATAGCTATGTGAAAAAAGGAACTGCATTCAAAGGACAAAAAATAGAATCATTATCCAAGGAAGCAAGAACCAATCAGGCTGCAGCAATAGCGCCCCTGCTTAGAGGCTTATGCTCATCGGAAACTAAAATGGTGGGTAATTTTACGGATGATGATCGTGTTTTAGAATTTATCAATTCCAATGACCTTGCTAGATTAGCACCCATGGGTACAAGTTGCCCAGATCATTTTTTGAGAACAAAGATTGCACCTTTGGTTTTAGATATTCCTGCAGATGCGGATATAAAAAATAGTGCAGAAATTAAAAAGCAAATTGAACCTAAGTTTGTTGCTTATCGAAAAATGTATGCGGAATACTACGAAAAATGTAAAAGAGATAATAGCCCAGCGATACGTGATGCAAATCCGGTGGTGATTTTATATCCTGGTGTGGGCATGTTTACTTTTGCCAAGGACAAACAAACAGCAAGAGTTGCTGGTGAATTTTATATCAATGCAATTAATGTAATGAAAGGTGCTGAAGCAATTTCAAGTTACACCTCACTTCCTTTACAGGAAGCATTTAATATTGAGTATTGGTTATTAGAAGAAGCCAAATTGCAAAGAATGCCAAAGCCAAAAACATTAAAAGGGAAAATTGCATTAGTCACTGGAAGTGGCGGTGGTATTGGCAAAGCAATAGCGCACAAATTTGCTAGCGAAGGTGCTTGTGTAATTTTATCTGACAATAATTTAGAAAGATTTTTCAAAAACTATTGAAGATCATACGGAACAGGATTGGGATATCTTATATGATGTGTTGGTAAAAGGACAGTTTTTAGTCACACAAAATGCAATTGACATTATGCGCAAGCAAGCAGTAGGTGGTGATATTTTAAACATTGTAAGTAAAAACGCATTGGTGAGTGGTCCTAATAACGCAGGCTATGGCTCAGCAAAAGCAGCACAGCTTCACTTAAGCAGATTAAATGCTGCTGAATTAGGTAAAGATAAAATAAGAGTGAACGTCATCAATCCAGATGCGGTGATTGCCGGAAGTAATATATGGAGTGGCGGATGGGCAGAAGGCCGTGCAAAAGCCTATGGTATTACTATTGCTGAATTACCCGCTTATTATGCAGGTCGTACTTTATTAAATGAAATTATTTTACCTGAAGATATTGCCAATGCTTGTTTTGCTTATGTAGGCGGACTTTTAAATAAAACAACAGGTAATGTGATCAATGTGGACGGAGGAATTGCAGTTTCATTTGTAAGATAATTTTAATAGAAAAAGTACTAAAGGGGATATGAAACAATTTGTTTTTGAAATGAAATTAAATGCTGGTAAAATAGCCGAATATAAAAGTCGGCATGATAAAATTTGGCCAGAAATAGTTCTATTATTAAATAAATCGAATATAAAAGATTATACCATTTATTTAAACCAAGATACCGGTACTATATTTAGTATAATAAAAATTAGCGAAGAATTAGGAATTGAAATGCTTGGAAATCACCCTATTATACAAAAGTGGTGGATATTGATGAAAGATATTATACAATGTCATCCCAATCATTCGCCATTTTCTTTGCCGCTAAAGGAAGTTTTTTATTTACCTTAAATATAACATGCTGGATAAAAAATAATACAACAACAAAATGAGAATTAATAAAGTAAGCATTGACCAACATAACGAAGCACACCATCAAGTGCATCGTCAAAAATTTGATTTTATCCATGGTCAATTGAATGATGCTGAAGCATTAATTCAAAAATTAATTGATTTTAATGTAGCTATTCCAAGTTGGGCACTAGGTACCGGCGGTACAAGGTTTGCGCGTTTTTCTGGCGCAGGTGAGCCTGCTACCTTACAAGATAAAATGGAAGATGTAGGTTTAATTCATGCGCTAAATAATTCAAGTGGCGCTATATCACTTCATATTCCTTGGGATATCCCTTCTGATTATAATGCGATTAAGCAATTGTCGTCTGAATTAAATTTAAAATTTGATGCGGTCAATTCAAATACATTTCAAGATCAAAAAGGGCAGGAACATAGTTATAAATTTGGCTCACTTCAGCATACCAACAAATCGGTAAGACAGCAAGCGATTCAACACAATATGGAAGTTATTCAACATGGTGTTGCATTAGGATCAAAAGCACTGACCGTATGGTTAAGTGATGGAAGCTGTTTTCCCGGTCAACTTAATTTTAGAAAGGCTTTTCAAAATACATTAGATGGTTTGCAACAAATTTATGCAACCCTACCTGCTGACTGGAAAGTATATATTGAATACAAAGCCTTTGAGCCTAATTTTTATTCTACGACGGTGGGTGATTGGGGGCAATCCTTATTATATGCAAATAAATTAGGGCCTAAAGCATTCACATTGGTTGATTTAGGCCATCATTTACCCAATGCAAACATTGAACAAATTGTTGCACTATTAATGATGGAGGAAAAACTAGCTGGTTTTCATTTCAACGATAGTAAATACGGGGATGATGATTTAACAGTAGGAAGTATAAAACCTTACCAATTATTTTTAATTTTTAATGAACTTGTCGAAGGCATGGATGCGCGAGGAATGAATCATGCAACTGATTTGGGATGGATGATTGATGCAAGTCACAATGTTAAAGATCCTTTAGAAGATTTATTACAATCAGTGGAAGCAATTATGATTTCATACGCGCAGGCTTTATTAGTGGATCGAGTTGCCTTAAACGAGGCGCAACAAAATAACGATGTAGTTGCAGCACAGGAAATATTACAAAACGCATTCAGAACCGATGTTCGCGCTATTGTTGCCGAAGCTAGATTAAGGGCTGGTGCGGCAATTAACCCTTTACAATTTTACAGAACACAACAAATTAGAAATCAATTAATACATCAAAGAGGGAACACTATTGCCTCTGGCTTATAATGAAAGCAACGCCTGTCATATTAATTTTTGATATTGGAAAAACCAATAAAAAGTTATTGCTTTTTGATGAGGCATATAATATGGTTCATGAATCCATTGAACAGTTTCAAGAAATAAAAG
>RFZW01000172.1 GCA_009920495.1 Chitinophagia bacterium | reverse complement strand
TTAAAATACTTTTTAAGGCTATTTGATTTAAGCTGTATATTATATTTTACATAATATACATTATACGAAATCAATAAATTAAATAGCTCCAAGTGACATATTGAATGGCCCGGGGGTAATTCCATTGATACTGCAAACCCCACCACCAGTATTATTGCAACCAGGTTTTATTTGAGCACCAACACCAAGTCTATTTGTTATTCGAACAGTAAACGATTTTGTAACTGCAGTTGTAACAAGGCGATTTGCCCCGTATCCAATTAAGTGAGTATTGGCTGGATTTTGGGCATCTTGAGCCGGCAGTGTAATCAACTTCATGTTTGTAGAATTCACTAAAGCGGCTGAAAATACACTACCATCGGGCTGAGTCATGTCTGGCGCCGTTGCGGAAAATCCTCCTGGGCTTCCAAAACCATTAATTATAGATGAACTTGGTTTCGGAAAGGTGGCGGGAACAGCATTGCCACATGATGCCGTCCGATTACTAGCTGTATTAGTAAAGGTATTGGCTCCGTTAGTCCAACACTTCGTACCCGTTGTGGGAACTGCTTCGTTAGACGTCATTGCTAGTGGTGTTACGCCATCAGGTCTAACGAAATCGCCTTGTAAGGCATACGTAAATCTAGGATCCATTTCTAAAACAAGGGAATTGTAAGTTCCGGGTGGTGGGAGGGTCACTGTACCTGTTAAACCCACAGAAGTGCCTAGTGACACGTTAATTTCTGAACCTCCAGCCCCAGCATCAAAAATCTTTTGGCATGAACTTAAATCAAAAGCAGTTACCGTGGAAGGGGCAGAGAAAGTTGTCGCAGTGCAGACATAAGCTTTATAAAAAATCACCATCTGATTTTCAGGTTGGGTTGCACATTCAAAATTTAATGGTGCCCCAAAATCAGATGGTTTCAACCCACCGGGAGTTGTTATACAAGTAGGAACAGCTGGCGTCGCTGCGGATGTATTATGTGAAAAAACGCTCAGTAATACGCTCAAGCTAAGTAAAGGTATATGTTTTTTAAGTTGATAAATGTTGGTTCGCATAAGTTAGATTCCTAATACCGAGATTGTACCGTTTGAAGCTCTAGTTTGTTTAACGATTAAGTTTTCACGACGTATTTTGTCATAACGATGATTTTCCATTGAGCGGAATGAGTAAGCTTCACTCTCAAATAATGGTGCTGAAAAATTAGGTTTACCCATTTCCATCAAGTTGTAACTAATTTTTAAAAAGTTTTGATCGGAATGAATTGTATTTGTTGAGGGGTTTGAAGTCAGTGCGGCTGCATTCATAAGCGTTCTGTGCCCTGCTTCAATACTTAAACCCGGGAATGTTGGAACATTGCCGTGAAATGAAACATCATTTCCACGAATGTTTGTAGCGCCATCGACGCCATACCAAATAAAATCTTTTGCATAAATTTTAGCCCAGGGCATATAAGGCAATGCAAGCCCTACTTCCAAATCTGTTCCACCTAAAGAATGCTCTTGTAAGTCGTTAGCGCCTGAGCGCCAACCGGAAGCACTAAAATATTGATTAAAATTTACATCAGCGACCGTGGTTCTTGCTTCTAGGCCAAAACTGGTTCTTGCGTTCTCGTAAGGGAATTCATGATCGTAGAAAGCATTCACGCCTAAAAGAAGTTTGTTATCTAATTCAAGCTGACGATAACCTAAACCCAAGTTAACTGTCGTGCGACTTCCTTCAGAGTGATAAATACTATCCTGCATAAAGAGTGTATGTTTAACATCGTTAGGATCCGACAGAGGCAACACCAACAATAAACCTGATTTTTGATGCTGGAAATCAAATAAGTTAACTTCTAATTCAACTGTGGGAAAGTATTTTTCTAGGAATGATTTGGCAATACCTACACCCTTTTCATTCACATAAGACTTTCCTTCATTCACAAGACCATCAACACCACCTGCAATAAGTGATTGTCCCTTGGTAAAGAGTTCTTTGGTTTTTGAGTCTTGAGTATTTTGTGGTATTTCTTCAGCGAAGCTTAAGCATGAAAAAATAAGTAAACAAAGTAAGGTGAGCTTTTTGAACAATTTGATTTCCCATAAAGTTGAAAGCTGATTAATTAACTTATGAGGAAATCCCCAGTTCGACCCTGCTATTTTCAAGAGTTTACAGGTTAATAGAAAAAAGTGCGGATTTTAGACAGAATTAAAGCTTAAATAATTGAATAAATGTCATTTTTTGGTAATAAAGCAACAGATATCAACCATAGCATTACAAAATGTTTCTTATAGCCTACAAAATATTAGTTTTTATCTTTTATATTCTTGAAATTGTCTAGGGAGCGTATTTTCTTGAACTACAAATTCCATGCCTGCCATTGAACCTACAAATATACCTGATTTATACTGCATTCTGATTTTGACTGTATTTAATGAAATTTCTAACTGGTCTTTTGCTCTGTAATTTAGGATATAGCCAGTCACTTTTTTACCATTGTCGGTACATGTCACCTCTACAGCATCTTGATTGTCCATAAGGGTTTCCTATAGGTTATTTTTTATGAAGATGAGCTCTTGGTTTGGATCGTTATAAGCTTCATAAGACTGTTGCGCCCTCTCGTACCAATAACGACTATTAAATTCATCGCCTTCGATCTTATGAAGGATGGCGTGAATCCAATGGGCTTCCATAGAATTAAGGTCTTGAACGATTTTATGGGATTCGTCCCATGAGTCGTTGATTGCAAAATCAATCGCCTGGTTAAGTAGCTCTTTGTCTTTTGAGCCACCCATCAGTATTAACGGCTATTAAAGAAGCCGATGTTGTAAACCTTACCATCCATAATTGTGAGCTCAGTCTGTTTCCAGGTATTTTTTTCGTCAGATTTCACAAGGTTATTGTAGTACCACATCTCAATATTGACTCGCTTACTAACACCAGCTCGATCCTCAGTAGGCCTTCCAATCACAGAGCTTGCATTGGTAGGTTTAACAGACATTTCTTTTCTGACGGGCTCACCTAGAATCTGCAGAACTTTTTCCTTTGATTTAGAGCCAAATGCATCGAGAAACTCATTTTCCGAATAGAGCTTTTTTCCTTCAGCTAATACTTGAAAAGATAGCCCTAAAGCTATGAATATAAATAATAATTTTTTAAATAATGTTGACATATTAACCTTTAATTTATGGTGATTTTAAGCCCGTCGTACCCTACTTC
>RFZW01000171.1 GCA_009920495.1 Chitinophagia bacterium | reverse complement strand
AAGGAAGCGTTTGATAATGCATTGATATAGAAGATGCTAATATTTTTCTGTTTCTTTTTTTAAGTAATTATTTACATTATTTTATTTTAAAATTGTATATTTAGGAATAACCAAAAAAATATTTATGAAAAAATTGATCCTGTGTTTTATTGTATCAGCATCATTAGTAGCATGTTCTACACCAACAGCAACAACTGAAACTGCTACAGCAACTGTAAAATCTGACACGCTTGATAAAGCTGCAGTGGCAGAAAAATTAAAAGGAATGGAAGCTGCTTGGAATTTATCTGCTTTAGAAGCAGACCATGGAGTTAAAGTAGTTAGCGAAATTCTTGCAGACGACTTTCACCAATTTAATGCAAAGGGCGAAATACAAAATAGAGATCAAGTTTTGAAGGCAGCTGCAGAACCAACTGAAACAACAACTGAAGTTATTAATGGAGATATGAATGTTACATTTTTTGGTAACAATGTTGCTACAGTAATTGGTTCTCATGTTACTAATGGCAAGGATAAGTCTGGTAAAGCATTTTCAAGAACTACCGTTTGGAATGATACTTATATGGAAAGAGAAGGTAAATGGCAGTGTATAGCATCTGGTAGCACAACGGTTGTTCCAGAAAAAAAATAATATAAAAGCGCTTGCTTTTAAACCTAAGCCTACCCACTGAAAAATTGGGTAGGCTTTTTTAATGGTGGTTTCGCCAAGGATCGAACATGGATCTATTTTAAGAAATACCTATTCTCCGTTTTAAATCTAACGTATTCATTAACAAACAATTTACTATAAGTGTGAAGTAAGTGTTTGCATAAATGGGATTTTGGGTCACACAGCGCAGCTCAATTTAACTCCCACCTCAAGTAATAATTCGAAAATAGAAAGAGTTTCATATTAATATAAATTACTATATAGCTTTTTTGGAAAAAGCATTAATAGCACCATATTTACAATATAGAAGTAAAATCCATATCGAGCTATTTTTTTATTCATACATTATTATTAATTAATAATCAATAGTATGCTTTATTTATTCAAATAATATAATAATAATTTTTTCGAAATGCTTTTTCTAATTGTTGTTTTTAAATGTTGGGGACCTATACCCCTATATTTTATGGTATAAATACTTTAAAATGATTTGTGTTTAAAATGATACTTGTGCGTATATTTAAAAAATTAAATTTAAAAAACCATAGAGTTTTCATTTTTAATATTATAATATCCAAATTTCTATATTTTATTTATAACTAAAATCGGCCTGTGTTAAGATTCAATGGCAGCTTGTGTTTCGGAGTACCCCTGTTTTACTTAAAACTAAAATCCTAAATTTTAAAAAATTGAATTAAACTTATTTTGCGACAAATATTTTTGGGTATATTTCTTTATAATGGTTTTCTTTATTTTTGGCATTTCAGTTATAATTAAAACACCCCTAGACTGAGAGTCAATAGCAGTATGCGTTTCAGAAAGCCTATTTTTCAGTTATAGTTAAAATGTCAACTAAATGAAAGTCAATACCAGCTTGCATTCCACAGACCAGTTGTTTTAGTTAAAGTTGAAACTCCAAAAAACGAAAATTTAAATATTCACTTTATAAGACATCTTTTTTTAATCAGATCATATTCTAAACAATGCCACAATCAAAAAATTATACCGACCCCCTGCCTTTAAAAATTTACAAAATGAAATGTAAGTCAACGTTGGCTCGTGGGATCCATTCTTATCTAACCCCATCTCCTGATTATAAAGGAGTGTTTGCCAAAAAGATTAATAAATGCCCTTCTGAAATATCAAAATACTTTTCTGGCAATCATAACTTCACGATAGAAATATTATGTGAAATCGCTTTTGCGTTAAAACTATCTTTAAAAGATTTATTTTGTTATTGCACCCTTAATCCATCAAGGATTGACAACATGGGTAGAGTAGCACCCCTGACGATTCAGAATGAACCCCCTAAAGTCCCTCAAGAAAATAAGTAATACCGCGAAAAAAGTGGTTTGCAAGATATTAATACTCAAAAGTGTTTAGGTAAATGGGTTTTGTACTAGAGGATTCAGCACACTTTGAATACCAACAAAAAGGAATAATCCGGGAGGTTGTTAGAATAATTAAAAAGATCTTACGGCTCGAACAGCGTATTTATTTTTCTTATCGTTAAAATATCCAGTTCCATTGGAGAAATTCAGGCACCAAGCTGGGCCGTAGGTTATGGAGCTCTCCGTAGAACTCCAATAGTAATCAATCCCGCCAATGGCAGATCTATTTTGGTATAATCTATTTAATTCGTCTTTGCTAGGTAGATACCAATCTGTATAACCACCTCCATTATAGGCTCTAGCTAATCCAGCTGCATAGTTTGTAGATATAGGACCTTGAAATAATATAATATAATTTGTATTGATTAATCCCGTTCCTATTTCAACTCCAAATGCTGAGTTAAGTGAATAAGCCCCATTCCACCATTGAATTCCTGTACTTTGATCTGTGGTTGCAGCAATGATGCCATGTTTTTTATTAGCGTCATAACCAGGGTCACCAGGCATTAATAAATAGGCAATTATCCCCCCTTGAAATTTTTGTCCAATATTTAAGATTCCCAATCTTATAGAATCACTAGTAGAGATAGATATACAAGTGAGTAGTCGTACTGTATCAGATGGACTCTTTATCAGACCTTGTTTTATTGAATCACAACCAGATAGTTTATTTGCAACTAAAGGAACATCCGTTTTTGAACAGGAATAGATTAATGCAGATATAGTTAGAAGGAGAATTATTTGTGGTCTCGCCAAGAATCGAACTTGGATCTAGTGTTTAGGAAACACCTATTCTATCCATTGAACTACGGGACCATCGGCCATCTAGTAGCCGAGGAGGGCAAAAATAACTATTCTTTTTTAAGCTTCCATACTTTAATGGCCTAGATAAATTTATATGGAAACCCCCTGCAATTTGAGGTTCCTTAAGCCATAATTTGGTATCTTCACCGCTCAAACTGACATCATTATGGGTTTTTATAATATCATTATTAAGTACCGTTTTTGGTTAAGCCTTGTTGCCATTTTTGGTGGTTTGGCCCTTGAGCTTACTGGAGTTGCAGGTTTTTGGCCTGTTTTCCCATTATACTTTATTGGTTTAATTGGAATTTTGAGTCATTTTTTCATTGGACCGCTTCGTTTGGTGCAAGCGCCTATGGAAGCTGGTGATATGGACGAAGTTGAAAGAATTTTAGCGACCATCTGGTGGCCACAACTTTTATACAAGCCTGTCCGCAGTACTTATTATACCATCAAGGG
>RFZW01000018.1 GCA_009920495.1 Chitinophagia bacterium | reverse complement strand
AATAATTTTAACCATTTTATGTCAGAAGATTTACAGTCAAGCGAATCAGCAGAAAACAAGAATTACGGTGCCGATAGTATCCAGGTTTTAGAAGGATTGGAAGCCGTACGAAAAAGACCCGCTATGTATATTGGCGATGTGGGGTCAAAAGGCTTACACCACCTTGTATATGAGGTAGTTGACAACTCTATTGATGAGGCATTGGCAGGTTATTGCTCTCATATTGAGGTGGCCATTCATGAAGATAATTCCATCAGCGTTCAAGATAATGGTCGTGGTATTCCAACAGCAATGCACACCAAGGAGAAAAAATCCGCTTTGGAAGTGGTGATGACCGTGTTACATGCTGGAGGTAAATTTGATAAAAATACCTACAAAGTATCTGGCGGTTTGCACGGTGTGGGTGTAAGTTGCGTAAATGCACTTAGTACCAAATTGTTGGTAACCGTTGAAAGAGAAGGAAAAATATTTGAACAAGAATATAGCATTGGTATCCCAAAATATGCGGTAAGAGAATCTGGAACAAGTGACAAAACAGGAACCCGCGTTCATTTCTGGCCTGACTTAAGCATCTTTCAAGAGTCAGTTTATAAAAGAGAGATTTTAGAGGTATTGTTGAGTTTGTGCAAATGTTAGATAAGAATGGTAATCGTAATCCGATCATTGCACAACCTTTGTATGTGGAAGGTTTAGATGAAGCTTCTAATGTAATGGTTGAAGTTGCATTGACCTATAATGACGATTTTAAAGAGAATATATTTTCTTATGTAAATAATATTAATACGATCGAAGGTGGAACGCACGTTACAGGATTTAGAACTGCACTCACCCGCGTATTTAAAAGCTACGGTGATAAGGAAGGATTGTTTGAAAGAGCAAAAGTTACAGTGGAAGGAGATGATTTCAGAGAAGGTTTAAGTGCAATTATTTCTGTGAAAGTGCCTGAACCGCAATTTGAAGGTCAAACAAAAACCAAATTAGGAAATAGCGAGGTGAGTGGTGTGGTTCAAACTACCGTTTCTAGGGTATTAGAAGCTTATTTAGAAGAAAATCCGAAAGAAGCGAAGTATGTAATCTCAAAAATAATTTTAGCGGCCCAAGCCCGTGTAGCAGCTAAAAAAGCGCGCGACATGGTACAACGCAAAACGGTACTTACTGGCGGCGGTCTTCCTGGAAAATTAGCGGATTGTTCAGATAGGGATCCAGAAAGATGTGAGCTTTACTTAGTCGAAGGAGATTCAGCGGGTGGTACTGCAAAACAAGGACGTGATCGTGGCTATCAAGCTATTTTACCATTACGTGGTAAAATATTGAACGTTGAAAAAGCAATGGAACATAAAATTTACGAGAATGAGGAAATTCGCAATATGTACACTGCACTTGGCGTAACCGTTGGTACTGCTGAAGATCCAAAGGCTTTGAATATTGCAAAACTTCGTTATCATAAATTAATTATTATGACCGATGCCGATGTGGATGGTTCTCACATCGCCACATTGATTTTAACTTTCATCTTTAGATATATGAAAGAGTTAGTACAAAATGGCTATGTATACATTGCACAACCTCCTTTATATTTAGTAAAAAAAGGTAAGGATCAGGAATATGCCTATAGCGAAGAACAAAGAAAAGCACTGGTTACAAAAATTGGTGGTGGGAAAGATGATTCAGTAACTATCCAACGATATAAAGGTTTGGGAGAAATGAACGCAGACCAATTATGGGAAACGACCATGGATCCATCCAGAAGAACCTTGAAACAAGTGACCATCGAAAGCGTAGCTGAAGCGGATCGTATTTTTAGTATGCTGATGGGTGACGAAGTGGCTCCAAGAAGGGAATTCATTGAATCACATGCGAAATATGCTAAAATTGATGCCTAAAAGTTAGTATTAATACAATTTTTGGCCATTTTAACAAAAAACAGCCCTTGAACTTAAATGAATCACAATAAATAACCTACTTTCAATTAGAAAATTTCACTTTAAAATTTATACAAAATGGACACTACAAAAATGATTAAAGCGTATTGCTTAAAAACAAAAGAAAAAAATGTACCAATGCATGATGCTGTCATCACTAAAACTGCAAAAGGCGGTTATATGGCAGGTGGCAATGATGGTAAAGGAAATAAAATGGCAGCAATCATGAGCGAAACAAACGCGCTTAAAGCTATTGCTGACGGAGTGGCTACAAAAGGATTCTAGTTTAACTAGTTCTTTTTTACACAATTCCAAGCTTATTTAAAAGCCGCACTCGATTCATCGCGTGCGGCTTTTATCATTTTACACCTTTGCCGTATGAACTTATTTGACGCCCAATACGCCGGTATGAATTTTATTTAATAGGCGATAACATTCACTCATCCCTTTGATGTCCTTAATAATTAAAATGAAATTTTTACCAGCTTGTTTAAAATGGGCAGTATTCATCGATGTTTGCGCAAACAATAATAATTGTTTGAATGTATCACTTTCAAAATAAGGCGCATCCGGACGATTTATAAAAAAGCACCTTACTGTTTCATCTTTCAAAGTCATTTTTTCAAAACCCAATGCGATGGCTATTTTTCGGCACTTTACTGTTGTAAATAAATCTTCCACTGACTTAGGCATCGGACCGAATCGATCAATCATTTCCCCATGCAGCAAATCTAATTCTTCGTCATTTTCAGATTGATCCAATCTTGTATATAAAGAGAGTCGCTCTCCAATACTTTCCACATACATATCTGGAATCATAATTTCCAAGTCAGTATCAATCGTGCAGTCTTGCACATAATCATCCTGCTTGCTAATTTCTTCCTGGAACAATTCTTTAAAATCTGATCTTTTCAATTCTCTTACCGCTTCTGCTAAAATTTTCTGGTACATTTCAAATCCAATCTCCACCATAAAACCACTTTGCTCCCCACCTAATAAATTACCAGCACCTCGTATATCTAAATCGCGCATCGCAATTTGAAATCCACTACCTAGTTCACTAAACTGTTCTAAGGTTTGTAATCTTTTTCGGGAGTCATCAGGTAAAGTGCTAATGGGTGGCGCTAATAAATAACAAAATGCTTTTTTATTGCTTCGACCTACCCTTCCCCTTAATTGGTGCAAATCACTTAAGCCAAATTGATGTGCATTGTTAATGATGATGGTATTCACATTGGCAATATCCACGCCACTTTCCACAATATTCGTACACACCAACACATCATATTTTTTCTCAATAAAATCCAATATTTTTTCTTCCAATTGATGCCCTTCTAACTGACCATGCGCGAATCCAATACTTAAATCAGGGCATAAACGCTGAATAATTGCACACATTTCGGCTAAGCCTTGTACACGATTATGAATAAAAAACACTTGCCCTCCACGTTCTGCTTCGTAATAAATGACTTCGCGAATCGTATCTTCATTAAACACCTGCACTTCCGTATGAATAGGTTGCCTGTTGGCAGGCGGTGTATTAATAATACTTAAATCACGCGCGCCCATTAAACTAAAATGCAAGGTTCTTGGAATAGGCGTTGCAGTTAATGTTAAACAATCAACGGTCGCTCTTAATGTTTTTAATTTTTCTTTATGTCCTACGCCAAACTTTTGTTCTTCATCTATAATCATTAAACCCAAATCCTTAAATACCACATCCTTCCCTAAAATACCATGTGTTCCCACCAAAATATCCACCTTCCCTTGTTTTACTTTTTCAATGGTTTCCTTTTTTTGTGCAGCGGATTTAAACCTGTTTAAATAATCAACAGTGATAGGAAAATCCTTTAATCGATCCACAAAGGTTTTATAATGTTGAAATGCTAATATGGTGGTGGGAACTAAAAGTGCTACCTGCTTCCCATCAATGGCCGCTTTAAATGCTGCCCTGACTGCCACTTCTGTTTTACCAAATCCCACATCCCCACAAACCAATCTATCCATGGGCGAAGGTGTTTCCATATCCTTTTTTACATCGGCTATGGCCTTCGCTTGATCCAAAGTTTCTTCATAAATAAACGAAGCTTCTAATTCGTATTGCATGTAATTATCTGGCGTAAAAGCAAAGCCTGCTTGGGCTTTTCTTTGTGCATACAACTTTATCAAATCGAAGGCAATCTCCTTGACCTTTGCTTTTGTTTTGTCTTTTAACTTAACCCAAGCATCAGAACCTAACTTATTAATTTTAGGAGGCGCGCCTTCCTTCCCCGTATATTTCGAAATTTTATGTAGTGAATTAATATTCACATATAATATATCACTGTCCTTATAAATAATTCTCACCGCTTCCTGCATTAAACCATTCACATCAATTTTTTGCAGCCCACTATAAACACCCACGCCATGATCAATATGCGTAACATAATCACCAGGTTGCATATCACGTAATGTTCTAAGTGTGATGGCCTTACTTTTACTATAGGCCTGCTTTACTTTGTATTTATGATAGCGTTGAAATATTTGATGATCGGTATAACAAACAATTTTATGGTCATGATCAATAAATCCTTCGTGAATATTTTTTACAACAGGTGTGAATTGTATTTCCGTTTTTAAATCTGTGAAAATAGCATGCAAACGCTCCAACTGCTTGGCTTGCTCTGCAAAAATAAATAAGGCATAGCCCTTTTTTTCAAGCTCCTGCAAGTTCGCAATCAACAATTGAAATTGTCGATTAAAGCTAGGCTGCACTTGGGTGTTAAATGAAATAACCTCCTTTGAAATATTTGCCTGAAAGCCCCATTCTATGATGGTGCTATTTAGTAATGAAGCCTCTGCATTCTCCACAGTATCAAAATCATCTAATTGGGTATGTTTGATATGGGCATCCCCTAATTCAACGGGTTTGGTATTGGCCGTATGGGTTAAAAAGTCATTCAGGGATTCCCACTGATCTATGCCACGTTGCTTAATTACATTCCAATCCTTTATCCAAAGAATGGTATTATTATTCATGAACTCAATCAATGGAATTTTTTCAGTATCCTCAAATTGCGTAGTTACATTTGGAATAATATTTACTTGTAATAATTTACGTTCGCTCAATTGTGTTGCAGGATCAAACAAGCGAATACTATCCACTTCCTCGCCAAACAATTCAATACGATAAGGCTTTTCATTACCAAAAGAATAAATATCAAAAATGCCGCCTCTTAAAGCAAATTGACCTGGCTCATAAACAAAATCGGTGCGCTCAAAACCATAATCAATAAATTGCTGCATCATTGCATTTAAATCAATACTATCATTGGTTTTAATTTGTATGATATTATTTTGTAGCGTTTTTGGAAGTATCACTTTTTCAAAAAGTGCTTCCGGATAAGTCACAATAATTTTTTTATTCCCGCCCATTGAAATTTTAGTCAATGCTTCGGTTCGCAGCATTACATGTGAGGGATTTAATAAATTAAAATTGTGGGGTGTTTTAAAGGAAGAGGGGAAATAAAATAAATCCATTGCCTCTGTCACACTTTCAATAGAATTAAAAAAATAGGCTGCTTCTTCGGCATCATTTAATACAACAATATGGTTCCATTGGTTTGTTTTTTCATGCGTAAAAATACTTTGTAAAACAAATGCAGGTGCGGATCCATTGAGGTGCTGTAAGAAAATTTGAAAAGGAATTTTTTGCGTCTCGGACATAGCTATCCTGTCCGCCAAAGAATTTAGGAGGGGGGAAATTTTAAACCGTTCAAACAAGGATTGCTCATTCATACATCACCCTACAAAGATACTATTTCAATGCTAATAACTTGCTTTGGCGCTAATAATTACTTCCATGGGCGCAAACGTTCCCGCCAATACTTGCACAATGCCTAACTCATTAAGTTGGTTAAAGCCCGTCGCATAATACCCATTTTGATACCCGACAAAAATGCTATACCTGCCTGGATTTAAGATACACTTGAAACGCCCTATACTATCAGTAGTAAAGGTCCCAATTAATTTAGTGCTTGGCTGGTTAAAAAGACTACCGCTAATTTGACTAGTGGATTGAATATGAGTGGGTTCAAAAACATAAAGCTGGGTTGCGAATCCAACACCCTTAGAGAATGGCTTACCTTGTTGCGGCATTGCATTGCCTCTTTGTTCAAAAACTTGACCTTGAATGCCTTGTACTACTTTTCCTTTTGTTTGTTTAATAATGGTAAAACAACCCAGCAATAATACAGCAGATAACATTAATCCTAAAGTAGTTGTATAAACCCTTTTCATTGCATTTGCATTTGTTTAAAGTTACAACAAAAAATCAAACACAATTACAAACAACTATTAGCTAAAAGCAGCCATGATAAAGACCTTATAATTTATGTAAATTGCTAAAAAACAGATAATAAATTGTAATTTCGAATACTCCTATTAAAAGGTTTTATAAATATATGCGCATGAAAAAATGGCAAGTCTGTTTATTGGTTTCATTTATTTTTTTTCAACAAATAAATGCACAGGTTCAAACTAAAAAATTAATATTGTTAAGTACGGCAAAATCATTAGATATTGAATCCCGCGCTTCCTATTCAGATGCATTGATCAAAGCCAAGGAAAAAAGGTGGCCCTTATTCTATCAAGCCGGCAATAGTCGTCGTTCCTTAATGGGCATTGACGCGGCTGGCATGCCAATTTATTATACAAGTTTTGCAGATCCTATTCCTGCTATCACAGTTAATACAAATAAACTTTGGCCGACCGCATCTAACGGATTTAATTTAACTGGAGAAAACGACAGCTTAACAAATACTTTCGGTGTTTGGGACCAAGGTGCTGTCCGCACCACACATATTGAACTTGCCAACAGAATTGTGCAAAAAGACAACGCTACTACTGCCTACGAACATGGCACGCATGTATTTGGCACTATTATGAGTAAGGGATTGAACCCATTGGCAAAAGGGATGTCCTTTAATTTGAAAGGGGCTTATTCCTATGATTGGAATAATGATAATAGTGAAATGTCTGCAGCAGCAGCAAATGGAATGCTTATTTCCAATCACTCCTATGGGATTTTAAGTGGCTGGGATCAAAATAGTGATTCATCTAATCGTTGGGAATTTAATGGCAAGTACAATGAAAAGGAAGACTTTAAATTTGGACTTTACAATTATGATGCAATGATTCATGATTCTGTTATGTATAATGCCCCTTATTATTTGATTGTGAAAGCTGCAGGAAATAATCATGGAAGTACTGGCCCTAAAGTGGGTGATACCTATTGGAGAAGAGACGCTAATGGAAAAATGTATAATGCTGGCGCAAGGCCTGATAGCTTAAGTAGCAATGATGGTTATGAAACTTTATCAGCAGATATTAATTCAAAAAATTTATTAATTGTTGGTGCCGTTTATGGCTTATCAAGTCCCTATACCAAAAAGGAAGATGTAGTGATGTCCTCGTTTAGTAGTTGGGGACCTACGGATGATGGTAGAATTAAACCCGATATTGTAGCAGATGGCGTTTCTGTATTTTCAACTACTGCAACTCATGATTCAAGTTATGATTATAAAAATGGAACTTCGATGGCTACACCCAATGCTGCGGGCTCCTTATTATTATTGCAAGAATTAAGCCAACAATTAAGTCCAAAAAAGTTTTTGCGATCAACCACGGTGAAAGCTTTGGCAATACATACAGCAAATGAAGCAGGACTAAACCCTGGTCCAGATTACAAATTTGGATGGGGCTTGCTTAATATGTTTGAAGCTGCCACCGTTTTAAAAAACGCATTAACAACAAAAAATAGTAATGCTAGTTCAGATTTAGTGTATGAAAATACTTTAAATAATTCGGACTCCGCCACCTATACAATTATTGCTTCCGGTAAAAAACCAGTAAAAGCGAGTATTGTATGGAACGATGTTAAAGGAACTGTAACGAATACATTAAATGACAACACCCCCCAATTGGTGAACGACTTGGATTTAACTATTTCACAAGGTAGCAACATCACGAATTCATGGAAATTGAACCCACAAAGTCCCGCTAGTGCTGCTTTTAAAGGTGATAATATTTTAGACAATGTTGAAAAGGTAGAAATTGATACCACATTAGTGGGAAAAAGCTACTTGATTAAAGTTAAACATAAGCGTAATTTAGATCGAGGACAACAAGCCTATTCATTAGTTATTAGTGGTGCTGGCGGTGCTGCTTATTGCGCATCCACTGCTAGTTCAAGTGCCGGAAGTAAAATAGACAGTGTTAGCATCAATAATATTCAATTTGTTCCTACTACCATTAAAGAATTTGTAGATAACACCAACTTATTCATCAATGGAGAACCCAATAGTACACTCAGTTTATTTTTGAAATTAGGAAGTTCGGACGCAACAAATAATACACGTTTTGTAAAAACCTTTATTGACTATAATAGCAATGGCACATTTGAAACAAATGAATTAGTCAATACAAGTACAGGAATAACTAATAGCAATTATACTGCAAGTATCAGCTTGCCTGATACTTTGCAACTTGGTCGCTTAATGAAATTAAGAATTGTGGTGATGGAAACAAGCAGTAGCGCCAATGTATTGGCATGTGGCACTTATACAAATGGAGAAACACAGGATTATACTTTAAGAATCATCAACCCGTCGAGCGATTTGCAAATGTCAGATTTGGTAAGCCCGCAGAATGCATCTTGTAAAAGATCCGTACAATATGTCACCGTAAAAGTGACCAACAATGGCACAAACCAACAAAAAAACTTCCCACTTAGTTTATTAGTAACAAAAGGGACTAGCACTATTCTAAATATCAATGAAACTTTTAATGGTCGATTGGAAGCGGGAGAATCCATGAATTATACCTTCCAACAACCCATCAATTTAGAAGCAGCAACAAAATATTCTTTTACAGCAACTGTGTCCTCTACCAATGACCAACAAAAAGAAAATAACACTTTAATTACAGTATTAACTACCGCCGACAATAGTATAGCGCCTACTGGTAGCGCTATTAATTGTAATAATAGCTTAAAACTTACAGTAAATTCACCTGCAGTTGGGAAAAGTTACATTTGGTATGATAGCGCAAACTTAGCAACACCCATTGCGGCAGGATCTAATATCACCGCAACATCAACCAAAAGTAATTTGTATTTAACGCAAGGATTCCAAGGATTCGTTGGACCAACCTACAATACCACATTGGGTGCAGGGGGTTACAATAATTTCAAGGGCAACTACATGAAGGTAACTACGGGCACGCCAATGACTATTAATACAGTCAAATTATATACTGCGAATGCGGGAAAAATTAAATTTGAATTGATGTTCATGGCCACCGACACCACTTACTATCCTGGACTTTCTCAATTTGTTACCGTAAATGCGGCAGCAAGCTCCCCAAGTCCGATTGCAGGTGCTTCCAATTATGTCGCTGGTGATTCTGGAAGAATTTACGAGCTTAACTTTAAACTAACTGTAGCAGGCAATTATTATATTGTTACCACCTGCGATAGTACTGCTAGCTTATACAGAAACAATGCAGTTTCAACCAACCCATACCCCATTGGACCAAACAAAGTTTTTAGTTATACTGGAAATAGCGTTACTCCAGCTACTGGAAATTTTCAAAACTTTTTCTACTTTTTTTATAATACACAAATTAGTACGAATGATTGCGATAGCCCGCCTACCACAGTTCCTGTAAATACAATAAGTGCCCCCACTTTTAAATTGCAGGGTGATAGCCTAATTGCATCTGCTGCAACCTCCTATCAATGGTACATGAATGATGATTTTTTAACTGGCGCAACGAATCAAGTTTATAAGCCAACTAAAAATGCGATTTACAAAGTAATGGCGAACACCAATGGCTGTCAAATAATTTCCGAGAATAAAGTAATATTGGTCAGAGATAATAATGGCAATATCATTACCGATATTAGCGAAGGGGCTGCAAAGGAAATTAATTTAAAAATTACATCTACTGATTTTGTTGAAAATTTAATTAAAGGAAATTCATTTTACATCCAATTTAATAATTTACAAAATAATAATATCTCCTTAGATGTAATAAATTCGATGGGTACGCGAGTCGCACATAAGGAGAACCTAATCAATCAAAGAAATGCTCAAAAAATTAATATTGAAAACTTAGTTACTGGCGTTTATTATATTAAAGTATACGCCAACAACAAGGTTTATGTTCAGCGAGTTTTTATTACTAATTAATTAAAAAATAATAATATGGCACTAGAATGGGTAGAAGGTGTGATCACAAAGATTGTTGATGAGACCCCAAATACGAAAAGATTTTACTTTGAAATACCAAGTGTAGAAAAGTTTGATTTTATACCAGGTCAATTTGTAACCCTTGACTTGCCAATACATGAACAAAAAAATAAGCGATGGAGGAGTTACTCAATTGCTTCAGAGCCCAATGGCACCAATACTTTCGAGTTAGTCATTGTTCATTTAGAGGGCGGCCTTGGCACTACTTACTTGTTTAATGAAGGCGCAGTAGGTACTAAAATTACTTTAAGAGGGCCACAAGGTGTTTTCACTTTACCTAAGAATTTTGAAAACGATGTTTATTTTATATGTACTGGAACAGGCATTGCTCCTTTCCGTTCAATGATTCGCTATATCCACGAACACAAAATTCCACACAACAATATTCATTTAATTTTTGGTTGCCGCAAGTTTGAAGACGGCTTATACATTGATGAATTAAAAGAATTAGAATCCAAAGAACCTGGCTTCCACTTCCACCCTTGTTATTCTAGAGAAACTGAAGTTCCGGTTGGTTCACACATTGGATATGTGCATCCTGTGTACCAAGAATTATTGAAAGAGAATAAAGAAACAGCGCATGTTTGGTTATGCGGTTGGAAAGCAATGATTGATGATGCAAGAAAAAATATGACTGAGCTGGGCCTTGATAAAAAACAAGTGCACTTTGAATCCTTCGGTTAAATTATTTATAAAATATGAATAAATAATTCAACCTCCTTTCTTATAATTTTACTAGTGAATACAAATAAGCCCCCGATACACGGGGGCTTATTTTATAAGGTGCCGATTATTGAATTAAATATTTGCAATAAAATTCAGAAATACAATTTCTCGACTCGCTACAAACGCTCGCTCAAAATTATATTCTGAATTCCGAAGCAAAGCTTAATAATTATTTAAACAATCTAGCTAATATGCGCTAGCACTAATTCTCTTACTTTATTCATTGCAATACGCTCTTGCAACATACTATCGCGGTAACGAATAGTTACAGTGCCATCTTCTTTGGTTTGATGATCAATGGTTACGCAGAAAGGCGTTCCAATGGCATCCTGGCGACGATATCTTTTACCAATCGCATCCTTCTCTTCATAAAAGCAATGGAATGATTTTTTACACTCATCCATTAATTCTTTGGCCAATTCAGGTAAGCCGTCTTTCTTAGTTAAAGGCAGTATGGCTAATTTATTTGGAGCGACTTTTGCAGGCAAATGCAAAACTACTCGAGCGTCGGTAGTGCCATCTTCCTTCGTAATCGTTTCTTCCTCATAGGAATTCGCTAACAATAATAAAAACATTCTATCTAAACCAATTGAAGTCTCAATTACGTATGGCACATAATGTTGGTTAATCTCCGTATCAAAATACTGCATCTTCTTTTTGCTAAACTCCTGATGACGCGTTAAATCAAAATCGGTACGTGAATGAATTCCTTCTACTTCCTTAAAGCCAAACGGGAATTCATATTCAATGTCTAATGCAGCATCAGCATAATGCGCTAGTTTCACATGGTCATGAAAACGGTACTTCTCTGGCGCAATACCCAAACTTAAATGCCATTGCATACGCTCATTTTTCCAATGTTCATACCATTCTTTTTGCGTACCTGGTTTAATGAAAAATTGCATTTCCATTTGTTCAAACTCACGCATTCTGAATATAAACTGACGGGCTACAATTTCATTTCTGAAAGCTTTTCCTGTTTGTGCAATACCAAAAGGAATTTTCATCCTAGCTGTTTTTTGCACATTTAAAAAGTTCACAAAAATTCCTTGCGCTGTTTCTGGTCTTAAATAAATGGTACTTGCTTCTTCTGCTACAGCACCTATCTCCGTAGAGAACATTAAATTGAACTGTCTTATTTCGGTCCAGTTACTGGTACCACTTACACTACAGGTAATTTTATTTTCTTCAATTAATTTTTTTAGCCCTTCAAAATCTTCC
The DNA here is from genome assembly GCA_009920495.1 of Chitinophagia bacterium. GTDB lineage: Bacteria > Bacteroidota > Bacteroidia > Chitinophagales > Chitinophagaceae > Sediminibacterium. The sequence goes on along the minus strand of RFZW01000018.1, from coordinate 10,248 downwards.
TTTGCCAATAAGGCATCCATATCGGCTAATAGCTTTTCAGCGGCAGTAGTATTTCCTTTCGCAATTAAAGCATCTGCATGCCCTTCAATCAAATGATCAACACGATATCTTTTTTTACTCTCTTTATTATCAATTAAAGGATCGCTAAAGCTATCCACATGACCACTCGCTTTCCAAGTGGTAGGATGCATAAAAATAGCAGCATCAATACCCACAATATTTTCATGCATTTGTGTCATGCTATTCCACCAATAGTCACGAATATTTTTTTTCAATTGTGCGCCATAGGGACCGTAGTCATATACTGCACTCAACCCATCATAAATTTCACTGCTAGGAAATACAAATCCATACTCCTTTGCATGGGAGATGATTGCTTGTAATGTATTGTCTGGTTGTACCTTACTCATAGGGTGCAAATATACTACGAGATTGTATTATCGATGTAATTTTTCGTTATTTTGATGGCGAGATCCATCCCTTTGTGTTTTCTTTTGTATGTTTTTCTCCAATGCTGTGGCCAAATCGATGCCCGTTTGATTGGCTAGACAAATCAATACAAATAACACGTCTGCCATTTCATCGGCCAACAAAACTTCTTCCTCCTTATTTTTAAAGGACTGGTCCCCAAATTTGCGCACCATGATTCTAGACAACTCTCCTACCTCTTCCATTAAAATTCCCAAATTAGTGAGTTCACTAAAATACTTTACTCCGACTGTTTTTATCCATTGATCTACTTGCTCCTGCGCTTGTTGTATGGTGGTTGTATTTGACATAGTTTAATTTGCTTTTTTATTAATTAAAACGCAACACAGTTGGATTTATTCTTTATTTTTTGAATCTATTATTATAGTAACCGGCCCATCATTAATGAGTGCTACTTTCATATCTGCCCCAAATTTGCCTGTTTGTATGGGAGCGCCTAAATCCTTTTGCAATTGCTGTATCATGGCCTCGTATAATGGAATCGAAACCTCCGGTTTGGCAGCTGCAATATAAGATGGTCGATTCCCTTTTTTGGTCGCGGCATGCAAAGTAAACTGGCTTACCAATAAAATTGCGCCACCCACTTCAATTAGGCTTTTATTCATGACCCCATTTTCGTCATCAAAAATGCGCATATGAATAATTTTATTGGAAAGCCATTCAATATCTGAGGTGTCATCTTCATTTACAATACCCACCAAAACCATTAAACCCTGTTGAATTTGGCCAATTATTGCGCCCTCCACTGTGACGCTCGCTTCCGAAACCCGTTGAATTACCGCTCTCATGTATGACTGTTTTGCACCATGAAGATAAACAAAACTATTTTCACTAATTTAGCTGTAATTTCAAGCCCTTGAGTAGTATTAAAAAATTAGTAAGTCAAACCGCCTGGTATGGGCTTAGCTCTATTGCAGCTAGGTTTATCAGTTATTTGCTGGTACCTTATCTTACTTATAAGTTTACCGAATCGGCTTATGGTGAAATGTCGATTGTTTGCATGGCATGGAAACAGCTTATTTCCGATTTGGTACTAAGGAAAATGAAGAAAAAATTTACCACACGAGTAGTTTTTCCATGCTAATGGTGACTGCAGTTGTATTAATGGGACTTATTTATTGGAGTGCTCCTATTGCCCAACTTTTACAAATCACGGCACATCCCGAATACATCACATTGATGGCATGGGTAGTGGGATTAGATGCACTAACTACCATTCCTTTTTCAAGATTACGCTTACAAGAAAAACCTAAAAAGTTTGCCTTTGTCAAAATAGGCGGCATTGTTTTAAATATAGCTGCTACTTATTTTTTAATTAGCGTTTTACCACAATACGTTCAAACCCATGAGACTGGTTTTATTGCTGGCTTTTACAAACCAGAATGGTCCGTGGGTTATATTTTAGTTGCAGGTATTGTTCAAAATGTTTTTGTTTTATTATTATTAAGAAAAGAAATTAGTGCATTACGCTTTTCATTTGATTTTAATTTATGGAAACAAATGATGTTATACGCACTTCCATTAATTTTAGTGGGCTTGGGCGGCATGGTTAATGAAACTTTGGACAGAATTATGTTGGGTTGGTGGGCGCCAGGCGGCTCCCCTGATGCGAACAAAGCCATTGTTGGCGTTTACAGTGCTTGTTATAAACTATCTATATTAATTACTATTTCAGTGCAAGCATTTAGAATGGGGGCTGAGCCTTTTTTCTTCAAACAAGCGGGTACAGACAATGCACAAAAAACCTATGCAAGGGTGATGAAATTTTTTGTCATTACTTTATGTGTTATGTTTTTAATGGTTGCCCTTTATTTAGATATTTGGAAAGAATTTATACGTAATCCAGCCATGTATGTAGGATTAAAAGTGGTGCCTATTTTACTTTTGGCAAATATATTTTTAGGTATTTACTACAACCTAAGTATTTGGTATAAATTAAGTAATAAAACAATGGCCGGTGCTTGGATAACCATTATTGGCGCTATTATCACCATCACCATCAATTACTTAGCCATCCCCTATTTTGGATTTATGGCAAGCGCTTGGGCTACTTTTTTCTGTTATGGCACCATGATGGTGATCAGTTACAAGTGGGGACAAAAAGTGTACCCAATCCCTTACGCTACAAAAAAATTAATTGCGTATTTTGTCATTACCCTAATCCTGTTTGCAATTAATACTGGCGTGCATCAAATTTCAAATAATGCACCATTTAATTATTTATTTGCAACCGTTTTACTTATTGCATTTATTTTATTTGTAGCAAGAATCGAAAGAAAAGAATTAAAATCTATTTTTAACAGTAACACCAACTAGCATTTAAAATTTGCAGTTTATTATGGCCGAAGATTTAAATATACACACAGGAACTAAACAAGAACAATACGAAGCATTAATTCCGCAAATACAAGGATTACTTCAAGGTGAAAATAATTTAATTGCCAACCTCGCAAATATGAGTGCAGCATTAAAAGAACAATTCAATTGGTGGTGGGTTGGTTTTTATTGGATTCATGATGACGCTTTGGTATTAGGACCATTTCAAGGACCGGTTGCATGTACCCGAATAAAAAAAGGAAGAGGCGTTTGTGGCAGTGCTTGGGAAAAAGGAGCAACCATCATTGTGCCAGATGTAGAAAAATTTCCTGGACATATTGCTTGCAGTAGTGCTTCCAAATCGGAAATTGTTGTACCTGTATTTCAAGAAGGAAATATAGTAGGTGTTTTAGATGTGGATAGCGCTCATTTATCTGATTTTGACGAAATAGACCAATTATACCTAGAGAAAATTGTGGGTTTAATCCCAGGCCTGTAACAACGCACTAAAAAGTCCCCGAAAAATTAAAAAAATCAATTAAGTTTGCAACCCCTAAGCGGATGTGGCGAAATTGGCAGACGCACTAGACTTAGGATCTAGCGCCGCGAGGCGTGTGGGTTCGACCCCCTCCATCCGCACTATCACTAAAAAAAGCCCTTTCAGATTAAATTTTGAGGGGCTTTTTTATATAATTAGCTGTTTTTTAGGTGCAAAAACATACCTTTGCCCCCCTTAAACCCTAGAAATTACTAGTAAAAAAGAAAGAATATGGCAAGCATAAAAAGAGAGAACATTGGTCTTTTAAATGACAAACTAACCGTTAATTTAACGCCTACTGATTATTTGGGTGGATTTGAAGCGATATTGAAAAAGCATGCTAAAACAGCAAATATCCCAGGTTTTAGAAAAGGGATGGTACCTGCAAGTATGATTAAAAAAATGTATGGGCAATCGGTTTTCACTGATGAGGTTTTGAAAAAAGTAGAAGGTGAATTAAACCAATATTTGGCTGCAGAAAAAATTGAAATTTTCGCACAACCCCTTCCTTTGGATACCCAATTGGCAAATATGGATTTCAATAATCCTGGCACCTACGATTTTGCTTTTGAAATTGGTTTAAAACCCAAATTTGAAATAAAAATAAAAGATATAAAAGTGAAGCGCTATAAAGTAGCAGTCACAGATGTAATGATTCAAAATGAAGTGGATCGTATTCAAACACGTAATGGTAAAATGACCGAACCTGAAACTGCAGATTCAGAAGAAAATGTTTTGAATGTAACTTTTATTGAATCTGACAAAGATGGCAATGAAGTAGAAGGGGGCATCAAAAAAGATAATTCATTATTGATTAAATATTTTACAGCTGCCACTCAAAAAAAATTAATAGGTAGCAAAACCAATGATACCCATACCATTCAATTGAAGAAAGCCTTTGAAGACAAGGAACTTGAAGTAATTATAGGTGATCTAGGTATTACTAAAGAAGAAACAGACAAGTACTTTAAATTAGTCGTGACTAAAGTAGGTTTGATAGAAAAAGCGGCTATGGACGAAACTTTATTTTTAGCAACCTACCCTAACGAAGCAATAAAAACGGAAGAAGAATTCCGTGCAGCACTAAAAAAAGATATCGAGGGGTATTATGAACAACAAGCACGTAATCAAATTCACGATCAAATTTATCATGGCTTGATTGAAGATACAAAAATGGAATTCCCAACTGCATTTTTGAAGCGTTGGTTACAACAAGGTGGTGAAAAACAAAGAACATTAGAAGAGGCAGAAAAAGAATATCCAGTATTCCAAGACCAATTAAAATGGACTTTAATTAGTGGCCATTTAATGAGTGAAAATAAAGTGGAAGTAGTAGCAGAGGATTTAAAGAATTTTGCAAAGCAACAATTGATGAGTTATATGGGCAACCAAATGGGCGCCATGGGTGATAACGACAAATGGTTAGAAGACTATGCCGTTAGAATGATGCAAGACAAGAAATTCGTAGAAGATAGCTACCATAGAATTAGTACAGACAAATTGTTCAAAGCTATCGAAACCGAGGTGCAAGCAAAAGATGAGCCAATTGATGCTGAAAAATTTGCAGACATGTTAAAACATCACCACCATTAGGCAAATAGGGTGAAGCCAAGTCAAAATGGTGTGACTTGAAATAAATCATTGAAAGCCAAGGCCTTCTATTTTAAATAGAAGGCCTTTTTTGTGTCATATTCTGAAACTTTGGCATTCTTTTTGTAGTTCCTTTGAATACAAGGTTTTACCTTTAACCACTGAAAACAGACAATATGAATTTAGGAAAAGAATTTGAGCAATTTGCGATCAAAGGAAGAGGGATCAGCAGCAATAGTTTACATCAATATAAAAATAGCGTCACTAACCTGACACCCTATATTATTGAGGAACGCCCTATGAATGTGGCAAGCATGGATGTATTTAGCCGCTTAATGATGGATAGAATCATCTTTCTTGGCGAAGGCATTAATGACTATGTAGCAAACATTGTTACCGCACAGTTATTATTTTTAGAAAGTACGGATCGTACCAAGGATATTCAAATGTATATCAACAGCCCAGGCGGAAGCGTTTATGCAGGTTTAGGTATTTATGATACCATGCAGTTCATTAGTCCCGATGTGGCAACTATTTGTACAGGCATGGCAGCAAGCATGGGTGCCATTTTATTATGCGCCGGTGTAGAAGGAAAAAGAACCGCTTTAAAACATAGCCGTATTATGTTACACCAACCAAGTGGTGCTATTGGTGGTCAAGCAACAGATATTGAAATCACTGCTAGAGAAATAAAAAAATTAAGAACCGAATTATACGAGGTGATTGCACACCATACCCATAAGGATTTAGCAACGGTGAGCAAGGATTGCGACAGAGATTTTTGGATGACTGCCGCTGAAGGAAAAGAATATGGATTAGTGGATGAAGTTTTATTAACCAACCCACGCAAGATTAAAAAATAAAGAAGAAAAAATAATTGTATGATACTAACCAATCAATATTTAATGGCAGAGGACGACGAGCCAAAAGAAAGGATGATAAATCAGCTAAAGATATTGTAACAAAATTATTATTGTTAGATGCGGACAAACCAGGTGAAGAAATTAATTTTTATATCAATAGTCCAGGTGGCGTTGTTACAAGTGGTATGGTAATGTTTGATACCATGAACTTAATCAAAAGCCCGGTGCATACCATTTGTATGGGATTAGCTGCAAGCATGGGTTCCATCCTTTTAAGTATGGGCGAAAAAGGAAAGCGTACCATTTTTCCGCATGGGGAAGTGATGATACACCAACCTAGCCTAGGTGGATATTACCAAGCAACGAGTGCAGATATTGAAATTCAAGCTGAGCAAATTAGAAAGACCAAAGAATTAGGCGCTAAAATATTAGCGAAGAATTGTGGTAAAACCGTTGAGCAAATCATGGCCGATTTTGACAGAGATTATTGGATGGATGCCAAAGAAGCTGTGGCATATGGTATTGTTGATAAAATAGCGAAATCGCTTTAATAAATAAATGATCATGAGTAAATTTGAAGCTATACAATGTTCCTTTTGTGGACGCAAGCGAGAAGAAGTTAAAATTTTAATCGCTGGTCAAGAAGGACATATTTGCGAGCATTGTATTGAACATGCCCATGAAATTATTGTGAAAGAATTTCACCAAAAAAAGGCGGATGGAAAAGCAGGAAACTTGAAAGTCCAAAAACCAACAGCCATCAAAGCTTTTCTAGACCAATACATTATTGGGCAGGATGATGCTAAAAAAATATTGTGTGTTGCCGTTTATAATCACTTTAAGAGAATTAATTTACCTGTCACTACTAAGAATGAAGTGGAAATTGAAAAGAGTAATGTGATCATGATTGGTGAAACAGGCACAGGTAAAACCTTATTGGCAAAAACCATTGCAAAATTATTAAACGTACCTTTTGCGATTGTGGATGCAACTGTGTTTACGGAAGCGGGTTATGTAGGTGAGGATGTCGAAAGTATGTTAACGCGTTTGTTACAAAACTGCGACTATGATGTAGAAGCTGCACAAAGAGGTATCGTATACATTGATGAAATTGACAAAATTGCACGTAAAAGCGATAACGCTTCTATCACAAGAGATGTCAGCGGCGAAGGTGTACAACAGGGCTTATTGAAAATGCTGGAAGGAACGGATGTTTTGGTACCGCCACAAGGAGGTCGAAAGCACCCAGACCAAAAAATGATTAAAGTGGACACTAAAAATATATTATTTATTTGCGGTGGCGCATTTGACGGTATTGATAAAATTATTGCCCGTCGTATCAACACCAACGCCATTGGATTTAGTGTAAATAAGGACGAACAAGAATTACAAAGAAAAAACTTATTGCGTTTTGTAAATGCACAGGATATTAAAACCTTTGGATTGATTCCTGAAATGTTAGGTCGTCTTCCTATTGTTACCCATTTGGAGCCATTGGATGCCGACACCTTAAGAAGTATTTTAACTGAACCTAAGAACGCATTAATCAAACAATACACACAATTATTTGCGATCGAAAAAATCAAACTCAGTATCGACAATGACGTTTTTGATTATATCGTAAACAAAGCAATGGAGTATAAATTAGGCGCTAGAGGATTAAGAAGTATTTGTGAAAGCTTGTTTACACAAGCCATGTTTGAAATGCCTGGCACTAATGTGACTGAGTTTAATGTAACATTAGACTACGCCAAAAATATGTTTGACAAGAGTAAATTAAGCACTTTAAAAGTTGCTTAACCCAATTATAAATAAATTATTAAATCAAATTTTATGCAAGAACTAATTGATCGTTTAGTAAAAGAAACAGGCGTTACACCAGAGCAAGCAAAACAATCTATTGAAACCATCGCGGCATTTGTAAAAGAAAAATTTCCGATGTTGGGTGGTGCTGTAAATCAAATATTTAAAGCAGGCGGGAAATAGTCAGGAACTTGGATTGGGAACTTGCTAAAAAGTAAAATCCTCCCGAAGGAGGATTTTCAAGCAAGCAATCGAAAACAAGGAAATTAATCCTAACTCAAACTAATACTTTTTTGTTGAGTCTTTGCTTTTTTTTAACAGTATTTATTCAGACTCCAATACCTCCAATTCTAGTGTATTGTTTTTCAATCACTTATAATAATTCGGCCTTTAAGCCAAAGCGCCTGTTTTTCAGGCAAATCAAATAAAATAACCAGTTCCCGCCAGGAAATATGGCCGCTCTGCTGCTTTCTCAATTTCAAAATTTCAAATATTTGCTGATCTTCAAAAATCTCCAATGACTTCCACTGGGAAAAGTTCATGTTACTACTATTCAGTAGGGGTTTAAAGTTTTTTTGAACCACCAAATGGGGACGCAAATTTTGAAAAGCAGTATCTGCTAAGCCATATACCTTTTTTAGTTGGAGCGGATGCGTAAACCCGCCCAAATGATTTTTATAATTGATAATTTGATGAACAATATTCATAGGCAACCTGGTTTTATCATGCCATTCATTCGCATCCGCTTCGTTGACATCAATGGTCCAACTGACCGCCCCATTTTTCATTTTTAGCCAAGGTCCATTATTACTTTCTTTATTCGATTTATACCTTGACGCATCATCATAATTTGATTTATACTTATTTTCCTTATCGTTTGTTGTATATCTCCCCCACTTACTTAAATTTTCCGTTGCTGTCAATTCAATAAATGGAATTAACTGATTTGCAATAACTGGATCTAACCCATACAACTTAAGAATATCTTCTTTTTTGTAAAAGCGCCCGCCCTTTTCACGATAATGAATTAAGGTGTTGACTTGCTTTATTGGAATACCTAAATGAATGGCATTTGCACTATCAATGGTATTGGGATCAAAAGTAAATAAATGAAGTTTGGGTATCGTTAAGGGTGAGACCCTACCCACTGAATCATTATTATGGGGTACTAAAAAGGTAATTACAATACTCAAGGTTAATATTATACCAAGTACAATGATTCCTTTTCTTTCCTTTTCTGAAAATATAAAATACGCTTCCCAAGAATTTATCATGTTAAATTTTCACACGAATTAGTGAAAAATACAAATTAATAAAATGTAATTATTCAACCGCATATAGGTACAAATAAACCTAACCGAGGTTAACAGTCAAATTCAAGCCCATCATAGGCCAAATGCAAGCCTTTAGGCAAAACGGCTTCCACCTGATCATGCAATCCTATTTGATGGCTAAAGTGAATAAAATATACGGTAGGCACTTTTAACTCCGTTGCTAAAGCAATGGCTTGGTCCAAATTAAAATGGGTCGGATGATCCTGTTTCCGCAAAGCATTTAAAATTAAAATTTTTGATCCCTTTACTTTTTCTTTTTCTTCTGCTGAAATATAGTTTGCATCGGTGATGTAACTTAAATCCCCAATCCTAAAACCAAGTACCGGCATTTCTCGATGCATTACATGAATGGGCAAAAAAGAAATATCTCCAACTTTAAATTCCGCTTGATCAATGGTGTGTAAAATCATTTCAGGAAGTCCCACATCTTTCTTTTCCTCAAACGCATAAAAAAAATCTCTTTTGATGGCAATTTGTGTCAGCGCATTTGCGTAAATAGGCATGGATTTGTTAGAGAAAAAATTAAAGGGCCGAATATCATCCAATCCTGCATAATGATCCCGGTGTGGATGCGTAAAAACAATAGCATCTAATTTAGTTGTTTTCGTGCGCAGCATTTGATACCTAAAATCAGGGGTAGTATCAATCACAACTGTTGTAGTTGCACTTTGAATTTTGATACTTGTTCTTAACCTTTGATTAATGGGGTCATTTGATTTACATACTTCACAATCACAACCTATTAAAGGTACGCCTGTACTTGTTCCTGAACCGAGGATGGTGAAATGTAACAAAATAAATATTTTTACAACAAACAAATAAACCGAGTCCGCCTATTATTCCGCAGGGGTCAAACTCAATTTTTTGACTTCTTCATATACTTTTTGAGAATGATGCGTCAATTTATCAAATTGAATATCCAATTGTGGAATTAACTCCAACAAAGTATTGATACGCGCTTCTAAATTTAAAAACTTATTCAAAACCACAATTCTTCTTGACTCCAATAAACACCATCCACTCTGAAAATTTCCACGCTCATATCTAACAACATATTCAGATTCTCCCAAAATATCTTCCAATTTATCTAAGGTGGTTTGATTTAATTTCATATTAATCGTTTGATTTATAGGGTAATAAGTCGGCATACAAATATAGTTTTTTTGCGCTCCGGGCATTTAATTATGCGCCGCGAGTTATTCACATTTCGTACCTTTGTAAACACAACACGACTATGGCCATAACCAGTAGAAAAATTATAAACGACCCAGTACACGGATTTATTACCATTAATGATCCGGTGATTGCAGCTATT
>RFZW01000170.1 GCA_009920495.1 Chitinophagia bacterium | reverse complement strand
GGATAATTGTACTACAAAATGTTAGTTTTTATAAGCGGTACTAATTCAATAGCCCGTTTCTTTTTTTAAACCCCATTTTCGCAGGCACCAAAAACGCCCTTCTAAATATGAGCTGCCCACGTTCTAGGCTTAAAAAATTTAAAAAACCCGACCCTAACCCTGGTGCATTTTCCTTTAAAATATAATAAATTGGTAATGATAATGAATATTGCCCGCGACCGATGGTCGCTTGTGAAGGCTGGGCATAAGTCCCAGTTTCCTCGCACAAAGTACATTCAACCATTGCGGTTTTTACCTGCTTTTGATTTTCCACCTGCTTTGGATCGTATTTGTCCCCTACCCAGTTCAATCCAAGAAATCCAATAGCATTTCGATTATTCTTAATATAAGAAATCACATCAGCAGAGCCATTGGCCCCATGTACATTTTTTCCAAATGGGGCTTGCTTTAATAAACTATCTTTTAAAAAACGATTAATACCGGTTAAATTATTGCCATCCATGACCACTTCTTGTGGATCCACTCCCTTTAACTTATCACCTAATTGCTTTAATGTAAATAGGGTATCCTTGGCTGATTTATGCACCAATACTGCGATGGCATTATAGGCCAAAATACCAAAAGTAGGCGCATACCCTAATTGGTTTTTAAACCCTGCTTGTTCCGCTTTTTCTAATCCCCTTGTGATAATAATCATTCGCGTGCTATCGGCTGTCAGGTCCTTTAAACAGGCGATTTCCGACTTATAGTACACGTGAATTTTTGCCTTTGGATAACTTGAATTAAACACTTTTAATTGTTCTTCGATGATGGGTTTAAAGCTTTCTTCCACTGAAATATTAATTTCCCCTTCACTGGTGGTTTCAATGGGTGCATTACTTGTCGAACTGTTACATGCGGCAAGCAAAATGAAGCTCCCAAAAAGTATAAATATTTTACGCATACCTGAAAATAATAAATTTAAAAAAATGGATAAGTTAGTACTCCTTTTTAAAGCCCCTGTACAACCTAAATCCGCCATACAATAAACACATACCCCCAAAAATGGTCCGAAACTCGGTATCTACATTCAACACCTGGTCTAATTTGAACCATTTAGCGCCCAACATCAATACTGCGCAGCCTAAAATGAGCGCAGCCATGCTAAAATCATAGATACTTTTAAAAAGTCGGTAGGACCTTTCTGATTTATCTCTTGAATTATTCCTGGTATGATTAGTAGAATGGTTAAAGTCTTCCATATTTTTAATTTAAAAAGGCAATTTAAACAATTAATATAGGATGAATTTAAAAATTTATCTTTACCTATAAATTTGACAGCATGAGCAAGCCATCTTTGCCACAAGGTACCCGTGATTTTAATGCCGTAACGGTACAAAAACGCCAATATATTTTTCAAACCATACGTAGCGTGTTTGAATCATTTGGGTTTGCACCGTTGGAAACACCCGCCATGGAAAATTTAGACACTTTAATGGGAAAATATGGTGAAGAAGGCGACAAGTTGATTTTTAAGATTTTAAATAATGGATTAGACAACCCACAAAAAAAAGAACAAACACTGGAAGGCTTTGATAAAATTTTAGCAGGCAAAAGTACCCCTAACATTACGGAACGCGCTTTGCGCTATGATTTAACAATTCCATTTGCAAGATATGTAGCCATGAATCAGGGTGCTTTAACTTTCCCATTTAAACGTTATCAAATTCAGCCAGTGTGGCGCGCAGATCGTCCACAAAAAGGAAGGTACCGTGAATTTTATCAATGCGACGCTGATATTGTAGGAAGTGAGAGTTTATTAAATGAAGTTGATTTGGTGGCATTGTATGTTACCGCATTTGAAAAATTAAATTTGCCAGTTGAAATAAAAATAAATAATCGACAAATTTTATTAGCACTTGCTGAAATTTGTGGCGGTAGCGAAAAATTGATTGACCTAACTATTGCCATTGATAAATTAGATAAGATAGGTTGGGAAAAAGTACAAGTAGAATTAAGTACCAAAGGATTTACAACAACACAACAAGATACCATTCAAACCTATTTGAATATTGAAGGAAGCAATGAAGAAAAATTAAAAAAACTAGCAGCCTTATTGGGTGACAATGCAGCTGGACAAAGTGGTATTGCAGAATTGAATTATGTATTAAATTACCATAATAACACGGGCATGTCCAAGCATATGGTCGCCGACTTTACTTTGGCGCGCGGCTTAAATTATTATACGGGTCTTATTTTCGAAGTTAAAGCCAAAGATGCGCAAATGGGCAGTATTGGCGGTGGTGGGCGCTACAATGATTTAACAAGTTTGTTTGGTGTTCCTAACATACCTGGTGTTGGTATTAGCTTTGGTGTTGATCGTATTTATGATGTGATGGAGGAGAAAAATTTATTCCCCGCATCCGTTGCACAAGGGACACAGGTATTGTTTTTTAATTTGGGTGAAAATGAGGCGATGCAATCCTACCAATTGATGTTGGCTTTACGAAATAAAAAAATTGCTTGCGAAATTTACCCTGAGAAAAGTAAGTTTGACAAGCAATTTAAATATGCTGAGAAAAAAAATATACCTACCATTGTGATTATTGGTAGTGATGAATTGGCGGCTAAAAAATGTACTGTTAAAAATTTAAATTCAGGTCAACAAGATACAATTACATTTGAAGCACTAATGGATTACCAATTTTAGTTATATAATTTATCTGCCCAAATTTGGTCTTCAAAATAAAAGTCTTGTTTGATTGCACTTGAAGCAGCAGCTTTTTTGCCAATCAACTCCATGCCTTGCACATTGATGCCAACACCTTCCACGACACTATTAGCATCTCTTTTAAAAATCACTAACGCATCATACGCAGCTAAATAAAAAGTATCGACTCCTTTTTTCTCTAATGGAAATGAACCCACTGAAGAGGAGGAAACCAAAACTGAATCCTGAATAGTCAACACCACTTCAGTCACGGGACTTCCTTCAGCAAAAGTATATTTACCTAGGTACTCTTTAAGTGGGCTATCCTGTGCTTGCACAGTTGCAAATATTCCTAAAAACACAATACCCATCAATAACATCTTTTTCATAGTTGGTCATTTTTTTTATTAAATCAATAAATTGAATGCCAAATTTAGGATAATTAGGATGCAATTTTGAAAAAATTGATGTTAAGTCATCAATAATTTAACGGTCTAAAATCGGCCCTACTGAATTTGGGGTGTTTTCCGTCAAAAAAGCTTCAAAAAAAGAAATAAAAGGATACAAAAACGATCAAGTATCTTTGCATTATGGAGCATACTAAAGTTAATA
>RFZW01000169.1 GCA_009920495.1 Chitinophagia bacterium | reverse complement strand
ACGCCGTATTTTTATTCCACTTTTGAAAACTAAATGATCACCGCTTTAATAAAGCTTTAATATAAAAATATGAAAGTAAAAGATATCGTGATGCTTAATGAAAAAGAAACCAGAGCTGGATTTGGCGAAGGTATTCATGAGCTCGCAAAACAAAATAGTGAAGTAGTTGTGCTTACAGCTGACTTAGCTGGCTCCTTTAAATTAGGCCCATTCATCAAAGAATTCCCTGATCGTTTTATTGAAGTGGGTATTGCAGAAGCAAATATGATTGGCATTGCAGCTGGATTAACAATAGGTGGCAAGATTCCTTACACAACCACATTTGCCAACTTTAGTACAGGAAGAGTGTATGATCAAATTAGACAAAGTGTTGCCTACTCAGATAAGAATGTAAAAATTTGTGCATCGCACGCTGGATTAACTTTAGGAGAAGATGGAGCTACGCATCAAATATTAGAAGATATCGGATTGATGAAAATGTTACCTGGTATGACTGTTGTGGTACCTTGTGATTTTAATCAAACAAAAGCGGCAACGAAAGCGATTGCTGATTATCAAGGTCCGGTTTACTTAAGATTTGGTCGTCCAAAATGGCCCAACTTTACCAAAGAAGATGGTTCAGATTTTGTGATTGGAAAAGCACAAAAATTAAGCGACGGAAAAGATATCTCCATTTTTGCTTGCGGTCATTTGGTTTGGAAAGCGATAGAAGCAGGTAAATTATTAGAAGCAGAAGGCATCAGTGTTGAAGTAATCAATTTACATACCATTAAACCATTGGATGTGGACGCCATTGTTGCGAGCATTTCAAAAACAGGTTGTGCAGTAACTGCGGAAGAACATAATGTAATTGGCGGGATGGGTGATGCAGTTGCACAAGTGGCAGCAAAACATTGTCCAGTGCCAATTGAATATATTGGCACCCAAGATACTTTTGGAGAAAGTGGCACACCGAATCAATTATTAGCGAAGTATGGTTTGGATACACCGAATATTGTTGCAGCAGCTAAAAAAGTATTAGGACGTAAGAAATAATTAAAAAATAAATTACAGCCCAAACAAAAAGATCCTTCGAGTAATCGAAGGATCTTTTTGTTTAAAACCTATGAGGTTCAAATAATGATCCGTTAGATTTAATGAAACTCATTTTTTTACTAAGGCGCTAAACGTACTTTAGTCCATTGACCATCCGACGACAAATTATATTTAATACGATCATGTAAGCGAGAGCTACGCCCTTGCCAAAATTCAATATTTGTAGGATGTACAATATACCCGCCCCAATTTGAAGGCAGTGGTACATTTCCTTCTTTGTACTTTTCCAAATTAGTGGCAACTAATTGTTCAAGATATTCGCGATTCGGAATTACTTTACTTTGTGGAGATGAAATAGCGCCTACCTGACTACCGAGTGGACGAGAATGAAAATATTCATCGCTTTCTTCGGTGCTGATTTTTTTTATAGTGCCTGTTATGCGAATTTGTCTTTCTAATTCCTTCCAAAAAAAGTTCATCGCAACAATTGGATTTGCATCTATCTCCTGCCCTTTTGCACTGTCATAATTGGTAAAAAATACAAAGCCTCCTGGAGTATAGCCTTTTAATAAAACTACGCGCGACGAAGGAGCGCGTTGGGCATCAACGGTGGAAAGTACAAATGCGTTTACCTCGTCAATATTACTTGCAGTGGCTTCCTCCCACCAATGTTCAAATTGATCCATGGGATGCGCCGCGGTAGCGGCTTCATCTAAGGAAGCAAGTTGGTAATCGCGGCGTATAGAAGCTATATCTTTTTGCATAAAAAATTATTTCGTAGCGTATAAAATATTTATAACCGACAGTAGGAAAAACATGCCAACAAGTTGGTGCAATTGCGCCAACCATTCAAAACCACCCCACACACCAGGTACAATGTTTGCACTTGCTACTACCGTAAAAATACCTAAAACAATTTGCAGTAACACCAATATCGCTGGTAGTATTCTAGCGCGTACCCAAAAATTATTTCCTTGTAATTTTAACAACCGAGCAGTCCAAAAAATAACAAGTATTAATAATAAGTAAGCAAGCCCCCGATGTATAAAATGAACCCAAATTGTATTATTAATTGCATTGAGTAAAAAATCATCCTTGCTAAATAGCCCTGAAGGCATCCATTGTCCATTGATGGTAGGCCAGGTTGCTGCAACATTGGCAGCTTTATGTCCCGCCATCAATGCTCCATATATTAATTGAAAAAATAAAATTAATAAAAGAACCCATGCAAATGTTCGGATGCCTCTGATTTTATAAGTCGCATCCTGATTACCAATATTTCTGCGAATCGGTGTTACGGTGAGTGATAAGGCAAACCAATAGGTATATGCTAGTAACCCTAATGCAAAAACAAAATGGAGGGCCAATCTGGTTGGTTTTACATAAACCGCATCACCTTCCAATCCACTTGCTACCATGATCCAACCAATAGCACCTTGTAAAGCACCTAATAAAAATAAAATCAACAAAGGTTTAATCATCCTTGGTTGAAAATACTTTTTAGCTAAAAAATAAATAAAACCAAAAGCAAAAACTAATCCAATAGTACGTGCCCATAAACGATGAAACCACTCCCAAAAAAAGATGAATTTAAAATTGGCAATGGTAAAGTCAAAATTGAGTAATTGAAACTGAGGGGTTGTTTTATACTTCGCAAATAATTCCTGCCAACTAGTTTCACTCATTGGAGGAAGTGTCCCTGTAACTACATCCCACTCCGTGATAGAAAGGCCACTACCCGTTAAACGCGTAATTCCCCCCAAGGCAACTTGAATCACTGTCATGAAAACACCTAACATTAGCCAATTAGCTACTTTTTTTGATTTAAGATCGTTGAAATCCATGCCTTACATTTATAGGTCAAAGGTACAAAGTAATCAAACAAGGCAATGAGATTGATTTTGGTTTGTCCCCAATATGTTTCAATTTTACAACAATATTTAGCTACCAAAATGAACAGAAAAAATAATTACAGATATTAGGGTCCATCTAGACATATACATAGTGATAACATAAGTACCTCTTCATTAAACAAAGAATATTAAACCTTGCCTAAACTAATCAATCAATACCAAGACCAATTATTGGAGGCCGGCTGCGACGAAGCCGGCAGGGGTTGTTATGCCGGGCCGGTATTTGCGGCGGCGGTGGTGCTTCCTAAAAACTTTTATCACCCACTATTAAATGACAGCAAACAACTCACCGAAGCACAAAGGGAATTATTAGCACCCATTATAAAAGCATCCGCCATTTCATGGGCGATTGCAAAGCAATCCGCCGCCGAAATTGACGC
>RFZW01000168.1 GCA_009920495.1 Chitinophagia bacterium | reverse complement strand
ACAATAGATTTTATTGGATAGGTGTTTATATTCAAATGTGTAGTTGTATTGTTTTTTAAATGAACAATATCAATACCCATTTCAACAACGCCTAAC
The DNA here is from genome assembly GCA_009920495.1 of Chitinophagia bacterium. Lineage (GTDB taxonomy): Bacteria > Bacteroidota > Bacteroidia > Chitinophagales > Chitinophagaceae > Sediminibacterium. Next base: position 3,235 of record RFZW01000168.1, on the reverse strand, counting down.
CACAATTCTTTCTTTACATTGTCAAAATAAATACCATTGATTTTATTACCCATTATCGTGTTAGGGTCATTTGACTTATTTTGAAATTCCAAACTCACGCCTTCATTTAAACCAAACTTGTAAACTCCATTTGAGGTGCCAACATAATAATGTGTAGCATCAATTTTTGCAAATTTCCAACAATTAATTTCCTTAAGTGGGTCTTCTGATCTTAAGAATTCTTTTTCGAACTTTTTACTTTTCGTATTAAAAAGTAAAAGCCCATTAGTTGTAGAAATCAACAAATGATGGTCATCTAACTGCACTAATTTATTAAAAACGTTTTTTGGATTTTTTTTACTGCTTGTATCCTTCACTAATTGGAACTGCTCCCAAGTATCTGTTTTATAATGATAGCTCAATAATCCAAAACCATTGGAGGTTGCAAAAACTTGCTGATTTGTTTCATCCACAACTAGGTCAAACTTTGACCCCGGAAATTTTAGGTTCTGAATGTTTTTCCATTTATCTGTACTACGGTTTAAATACGAAAGAAATCTTCCATTGGCAACCCATAAATTTCCCTTTGAATCTTCATTGATATCATATTGGTTACCTGGCTTCAAAGCATTTGAGTCTAATACATTGGATCTATAATTCTTAAAAACATATCCATCAAATCGCTCTATACCAATATTGCCTACTAATATATAGCCTAGCTTGTCCTGATAGATGGTATAGGTTGATCCAAGAGACAACCCATCTTTTATTTTATAACTTTCAAATGAGTAGTCAGTAGCATATTGTGCTTTTATATTATTTCCCAGACTAAGCATGGTGCATAAAATAAAGAAGCATTTAAAAGAATATTTATGTAGCATTGGCAGTTCTTATATATATTTTTTATTTGTGTTTTATGACTACTAGTGTGATATCATCTGGATTATGATTACCCGATAACCAAGCATCTGCTTCCATCATCAATTGATCAATTACTTCTTGTGCTGTTTTATTGCCATAAGTAGTAATTAAATCCTGTAATTTTTGATAATCAAATAAATCGCCTGTTAAGTTAGGGGCTTCTGGTAAACCATCCGAAATAATTACCAAAATATCTCCTGAATTAAATGATGTATTTGCTTGGTCAAAATGAACATCATTAAAGCTACCCAATGGCACACCGGATAATTGTATCTCCTCGGTAGTATTGGATGCTGCCCTATATATAAAGTATGGAGGCATACCCGCCGAACTTAGGGTAATTTGATTGTCTTTAACCAAGGCAATATTTAAACTCATTCTTAAAATGCCCAAGTCCACTTTTTTCACGACACGGTTTAACTCATGCAACATATCTTTCGGACTCATTTGAGGTAACCCAATAATACCAGCCTTGGTAATTGAAACCAACATACCCGAAGGTGTACCATGACCTGTAGCATCCCCACAAATTGCATATAGCGAGCCATCCGGTTGTTCAAAAAAGTCATAATAATCCCCACCTACTTCAGTAGAGGTTCTTAAATAACCGGCGATATCTAAGTTTTTAATAACAGGTAAAGTTTTGGGCAATAACCTTTCTTGTAAAGCTTTTGCTTCCGCTAGTTCACCGTTTTTACGGTCATCTTCTAGTTTCTTTTTTTGTTGCCTTTGTTTGTATTGGACAAAAAGATAAATCAGGTATCCCGTCAATAATAAATAAATTGTATACGCCCACCATGACACCCATGGTGCTGGTAATATTTTTATTTTAACAGTTGCACCCTTCTCATTCCACATACCATCATTATTGGAAGCAATCACTTTAAAAGTATATTCTCCAGGAGGTAAATTGGTATAAGTAGTAAAATGCCTTGTGCCAGATTCTCTCCAATCATTATCATAACCTTCCATTTTATACTTGTACTTATTTTGTAAAGTATTTTTATAATTGAAAGCGACAAAGTCAATAGATAAAACGTTTTCATCGTAATCAACTACAATGGTCTCTTGATAATTATCTGATTCAATTGGAATAACCGTATTCTTTTTGGTAATTTTTTGAATGATGACATCAGGCGCCAAGGCATTGTCAATTACTTCGCTTATATTAAAATAATTTACGCCGTTTTGTCCTGCATATATCATGTCACCATCAGGTGTAGAAAAATTACAAAAACTATTAAACTCATATCCTTGTGCACCATCATAAGGGGTTAATGTTCTAAATTGTTTGGTTAAAATATTATACCGAATAATTCCATAATCAGATGACATCCATAATTGTCCTTTATTATCTAAATAATTATCATATAAAACCTGTGAGGATAAACCATCGTTAATTGTAATTGCACGTTTGGTTTGATTTTTTAAATCAACTTCTAAAATACCTAATTGTGGAATAGTAATTAAGGCTAAACTATCTTTGTATACTTCGATATTATTTGCAGCGCCGCCACCTCTATTTTCAAACTCCTTAAAACTAAGTTTAGGGCATGCTAACTTGATTTCATTGGTAGTTTCATTCCAGGTATAAATATTGTTTTCCGTTAAAACGTAAGTGATATGATTCCCTTTGTTTATAAAAGAATGTATGAATTGATCTGCTAATTGATTTAATCGCTGATATGGTTTAATAACAGTTTTGCCATTAGAATCGGACATCAAAAATGAAGGTTTGCCACCAGTAATTAAATTCTTATTTTCAGTCAAATAGGTTTGAAATGAATTAAGCTGTTGCGGCTTCCCTTCGAATTCCTTTGCATTTACTACCTTTCTAAATTGGCTTTCATTTTTTTCTTTCTTAAAAATATCATTACCCTCGTTTGATCTCACTTCAGTTCGATATGCCCAAATATTATTATTTGCATCTCCAACCAACTTCCACAATGGCGTTTTGGTTTGCGTTTGCTCAAACAAATATTTAGTCAGCTTTTTATTTATCGGGTCCACTTCTACAAGGCCATTATTTAACTCATTACCTCCAATCCACAAATGTTTTTTATCGTCAATTAAGGCACCCCAAGCTTTAGTGAAAGGCAGCTTAAGGTCAAATGGTTCTTGATCATTGATAACTTTTATTTGCTTCCTGGTGGGATCATATTTTAAAACGCCATCGTTAGTTGCAATCCAAATATTTTCCTGTTTGTCCTTAATAATTTCATTTACACTATTTTTTACAATAGATTTTATTGGATAGGTGTTTATATTCAAATGTGTAGTTGTATTGTTTTTTAAATGAACAATATCAATACCCATTTCAACAACGCCTAACCAC
>RFZW01000167.1 GCA_009920495.1 Chitinophagia bacterium | reverse complement strand
CGCCCAATGCATTGGGCGGGGATTTTTTGTTTGCGACTATACTAATTTCCTATTAGTCTAGATCGCAACCAATAGGAGCCCCTGGGGCAATGTTTACTGGTTTTGGTAAACTCACTTTATCGGGACTCTTAATTCTTTCTATTGCATATTGATAGTGTGCGGTATGTAATGGATCCGATTTAGTGTATGCTTCTAATTTAGTTTTTAATTGTTTTAATCTTTGTTGCGTGATGCTGCGTACTTCATAGTTTGCATCTGTACTTTGACTTACCCCAAGCAACCAATGAAGTGTTTGCTGTTGTGTTTGTTGTTGAATGCTTCCAGCCAAACCATTGGGTATTTTTATATACCATGTATTTTCAAGTATTTGGTCAAGTACATCATCCCAACCTATCACACTAGCTCTTGCTTTATTTTGCACCATTCGATTAGCGCGCTCCACATTAAATAAAAATCCTAATTCAAAATCAGCCAAAGCTTCAGCTGCACTTAATGCATCAAAGCTCATACCCGTTCTTTTTTCAAAAAGTTCACCAACCCCATAAAATAGAGGAGGACGCGGTGGAATCAATTTTAAAATATTTTCAGGTAAGGTTAAAGTTTCTGCGCTCAAGCATTTCAGTGCTGCTTTTAAAGCTTTTTGTTGCATTTCATTTGATAAAATAGTTGGTTTTATTTGATTTGCATCTCCGCGAACGCTATAGGTATAGTTTATGCCGCCTATCACTTTGGTCACTGCTTCATATTGGTAACGGTGGTAATTATACAATGGCACTAATGCATCTTCCAATTTTGATAATGGGGTGCCATTTGGAATAGCTTGTTCACCAAATTGACTGATTGCTTTTTTTCTTACATCAATTACTTGATTTAATCCAGCAACTGCATCCGCTTGGTTATCCCATAAATGCGCATTTGGATGAAAGCCACTTGCTGATCTTGCATCTGCATCTGCGATGAACTGTAATCCATTTTTTGAATTCTCAATCAGTAAATTTTGTAAAGCCTTATTTTCATCCATGGATTTATCAAAATCTTGATAACCATAAGTAATAGCGCGCTTATCCCATTCTCCAATTTCGTTGGTATAGATATCTGAAAAATCAATGGCTCCTTTGTCATTTACAAATACATTGGGGTGCGGGTAGTCCATCACGGAAGCGCGATTATTAAAACTCGATGCATAGTTATGTTGCAGTCCTAAGGTGTGACCCACTTCGTGTGCAGCTAATTGTCTCAATCTGTGAACAGCTGCAGTGCGCATTTTATCGGTGACTGGCTGTCCATTAATGTAAGGGGATAAAAGTGATGTAAATATTAAATAATCCTGTCTTACTCTGAGCGAACCTAAAGTAACTTGGCCTTTTATAATTTCACCTGTTCTTGGATCCGTAATAGTTGCGCCATAACTCCAACCGCGGGTAGAACGGTGTACCCAGTTAATCATATTGTAACGAATATCCATGGGGTCAGCGCTGTCAGGAAGTATTTGCACTTGAAATGCATTTTGATAGCCTGCTGCTTCGTAGGCTTGGTTCCACCATCTGGCGCCCTCTAATAAAGCAGTACGGATAGGTTCAGGTGTGCCATTATCTAAATAGTATATGATTGGTTTCACTGCTTCACTGATCGCAGCATTCGGATTTACTTTATTTAATCGATGTCTACTGATAAACATTTTTTGAATGGGCTCGCTGATATCACTTCCATAATCGAAATAAGTAATTCCAAAATACCCACTTCTAATATCATACGCTCTTGGCTTGTATTTATTGTCGGGCAATGCAACAAAGCTATGGTGCATTCTTAATGTGATTGCTTCGGTAGATGGCGCAACCGCTTGCACAAATCTTCCGGCATCAGAACCGCCAACAAAAGTAAGCGTTGCTTCAAACTCGGAATTATTCGGAAAATTTTTTGTGTTAGTAATATAAATGGCAGAACGTCCTTCGTTCAAGGTGTAAGTGCCTTGTCTCATTTTTCTAATCTTATCGGCAGCGTTATGCGCGTCTCTTAAAAAGAAAGAGGTAGCGTCTACTAATACAGCATTGCCATCTTCGACTTCCACTGTAAAATTAAATAACACAGATTGTGCGAATGATTCATTGACGGCTTTTTGTTCTCTTGGATCATTGGTCACTGCACGATAGTCCAAATTAGGTTGTATTAGTAATACTTTTTTGCCTACGCGATTAAAATACACAATTCTTGAATCACCAATTTGACCTCTGTCTAATCCAATATCATTTGACCCAAGCCCCGCTGGCAGCGAGTTTACATATAAAAATGGGTTGTTCCATTTGTCGATGACTAAATAAATTTTTCCTTGCGTAGCATCCCAGTAGTAATTAAAGTAACCTTTACACAATAAAAAAATCCTCCCATTCACGATTGTTCGGAACGGGAGGATTAAGATATGAATTTTACCGCTAATTTTAAGCAGTAGGAGTATCAGTGGTAGGTTCTGCAAATAACGTTGGCGCTACTACAGTCGCTTCAACAACAACCGGAGCTGGTGCAGACGCTGCCTTTTTAGGGGCTGCTTTTTTAACTACTTTCTTAGGAGCCACTTTCTTAGTTGCTTTTTTAGGAGCTGCTTTTTTTGCTGCTTTCTTAGGAGCCGCTTTCTTAGTTGCTTTTTTAGGAGCTACTTTTTTCTTAGGAGCCGCTTTCTTAGTTGCTTTTTTAGGAGCTACTTTTTTCTTAGGGGCTGCTTTTTTTGCTGCTTTCTTAGGAGCCGCTTTCTTAGCTGCTTTTTTAGGAGCTACTTTTTTCTTAGGAGCTGCTTTTTTTGCTACTTTTTTCTTGCTTGACTTTGCCATAATGATTATTTAATTTAGTTAGTAAAGTTGATTTTGATAAAATTACATTCTTTTATTTAAACAAAATAAATTCTATTCATCTATTTAATAATAGATTTGTAACATGAAATCACCTGTCACCTTAGTTGTAGGGGCATCGCCCAATTCAGAACGGTATAGTTTTTTAGCGACCAGTTTGTTAAATGAACATGGAATATCAGTGTACCCTTATGGAATTAAAAAGGGAATGATCAACGATATCCCAATTTTGAATGAATGGCCAAGCCAAATTCCTATAGATACGGTTACTTTATACCTTGGTGCTGCTGCCCAAACTGAATATATTGACCCAATTTTAGCCTTAAAGCCCCGTCGTATTATTTTTAATCCAGGTACTGAAAACCCAATGCTAGCGGCACTTGCAGCTAAAAATGGCGTTGAAACATTAGAAGCTTGCACACTTGTTTTATTAAAAACCGGACAATATTAATTTTTATACTGCCCCCAATTGGATTTATCCAAATTTCGGTATTGAAGTGCCTCGCTAATA
>RFZW01000166.1 GCA_009920495.1 Chitinophagia bacterium | reverse complement strand
GGGGTTCCCTACAAGTGCGATATGTAAACTGGCTTTCATGAGGTGGCAAAGCTAACTTTTAACATTGGGTATAGCTTACGAAATAGGAAATTGAGAACTGCGCTAAAAATGATTAAAATCATAAGTTTCCACCTTGGCTAAACTGCAATTGGTTTATAACGAACCCGATTAGATCATCCCTTACTTTTCTTATTAGGTATTTGACAAATACCTTCTATTTCCTAGCTGCTTTGCTTATTTTTGTTACACAAACAGATATTATGCGTAAAATACTAGGGGTGGTTTTAATTTTGGTGCCTTTCATTGGGATGGCTCAAAAATTAACAAAGGCTGATAAAGTCCTTATTCAAAATGTACAAAATCATATCAAGTATTTAGCGAGTGATGAACTTGAAGGTCGTCGTGCAGGTTCGGTAGGAGAGCAAAAAGCGGTGAACTATATCGTTGCACAATATCAGGCCTTGGGTATACAACCCATGGGGACGGATGGCTATATCCAAGCATTCCCCATTGATGAAGGCAAGCGTTTAACATCGGGTTCATTTTTAAATATCAATGGTGAAGCACTTGTGTATGATAAAGAATTTATTCCATTGTCCAATAGTGGATCAGGAAAGTTTAATTCAAATGCGGCAATTACTTTAAATGAATCTAAACAAGTTTGGTTTAAGGATTTAAATGAAGTATTAGATGCAGCGGTAACCAATCCACATTTTGATTTGAATCAGTGGATCATTGATTTTACAAAGGAAGTTAAAGCAAAAGGAGCTAGCGCTTTATTTTTATATAACAAAGGAACTTTTGTTGACAATATTCAATTTAATAAATTTGATACTGCTGCTTCTTTGTCAATCCCAGTAGTTTATTTTACAAAGAATGGTTGGATGAAACATTTCAATGACGACATTGATACGTATAAAATTAATGCCAACATTGAATTTGAACATGCAACTCGAACTGCACATAATGTGGCAGCTTTTATTGATAATCACGCTACGAATACGGTTGTTATTGGAGCACATTTGGATCACTTAGGTTACAATGAAGATCATAATGCATTAGACATCAATAATACAATTCGTAATGGTGCAGATGACAATGCAAGTGGTACCAGTGCGATTATTGAATTGGCTAAATTATTAAAGAAAAAATCACCTAAAAATAATAACTATTTAATCCTACATTTTTCAGGTGAGGAATTAGGATTATTTGGAAGTAAATATTGGTTAGAACACCCCACTTATAAAGGCAATTTAAATTACATGATTAATTTGGATATGGTGGGCAGATATGATACCGCACGTAAATTAACAGTGGGCGGGTATGGTACTTCAACAAAATGGGCTGAAGTATTGGCTAAAACACCAACTAGTTTATTAACGCATTATGACAGTGCTGGCGCGGGTCCTAGCGATCATGCGAGTTTTTATCGCAAGGATATGCCTGTGTGGATAAAATTAATTATGCAGGGGAAGCAACCATCATTCAATATGTACATAATATTATTAAAAATACAGATGCTGCTGGTAAACTTGATTTTTTAAAAACCCGTGAAAATTCCATGGGGAAAAGTAATAAATTCACGGTGAGTTTAGGGGTGATGCCCGACTATGCATTTACGGGTACAGGCGTTCGTATCGAAGGTGCAACGCCAGGAAAATTAGCGGAGCGTTTGGGTTTAAAAGGGGGCGATATATTACTACAGTTGGGCGACTATAAGTTGGTAGATGTGATGAGTTATATGACGGCGCTTTCGAAATTTAAAAAGGGTGATAAAACAACACTTGTATATAAGAGGGGTGCAGATGAGGTGAAATTAGATATCGAGTTTTAACATAGAAAAACTGCTTTGATAATTACTATAGTTTTATAAATTTATAAAGTGAGTAAATTAATTTTAGATCAGGACGCAATTAACGAAAATGATTTCGAGGGTTCTCGCATCTTAGGAATTTCTGCGCCTATCAAAAATTATCAATTCTGTATTTTATTAAATCAATACATGGGTTTTGAATTCAGGTTTAATCCTGATCACGAAATTGCTTTAAAAAGAAAAAATAGAACTTACTATTTTTCCATGTATGAAGGAACTGAACCCACTACGTCCATTCAGCATTTTGTTTATCATAACCAATTTGATGGCGAATATTTATTGCCCGAGCTCAAACATATGGATTTTATATGGTGGATCAGAGGGGAGTGGATTGAGGACGAAAAAGTAAATGATATTTTACAAACGGTGCGCGACATCAAAGGCGTTCAAATGGTTGCCGAGCTCACGCCTGATCAAATCAAAAACAAAGGGCATTTGATTTTTGAATAAATGATACCAATAAAACAAACGCAGAAAAGTCCTTGTTGATGCTAGTCCTTATGGATATAAATTCTTTTATCCATTGCTGCACTGCATGTTCCAATAGGCTCGGTATATTGAATGCCTAACTCTTTTAAAATAGTATGAACTTTTTGTAACGCATCTGGGGCTACTGCTATTAATAAACCGCCATTGGTTTGCGGATCGGGTAATAATTTGGTCGCTTCTTCGGCGTCAATGCCAGCACCAAAAACTACGCCAGCACTGCATGAGCTCCAATTACGCGCGGTGGCGCCAGGAATTGTTTTTTGTGCGATATAAGTTCGAACTGCTGGAATAATGGGAATTTTATTATAATGGATGGTTGCAGATAAATTACTTCCTTCCATCATCTCTGTTAAATGTCCTAATAAGCCAAAGCCGGTTACATCGGTCATCGCATGTACTTCTTTTATTTTTCCCAATGCTTCTCCTGCTTTGTTAATGGTGGTTAATTGTTTGACTAAAAAGTTCAAATCTTCTTCCGACAGTAATCCTCTTTTTTGTGCAGTTGCCATGATGCCCACCCCTAATGGCTTAGTCAATATTAATACATCACCTGGTTGTGCAGTATCATTTCTTTTTAAATTTTCAATGTCTATAATTCCATTCACGACCAAACCAAAAATGGGGTCTTGACTATCAATACTATGTCCTCCTGCGATCACAATACCTGCTTCAGCACAGGTTTTGCGTGCCCCTTCCATTACTTTTGCTGCTTCACTTGCAGGAAGTGAAGCGAGTGGCCAACCCAATACGGCCAAAGCAAATATCGGTTTTCCGCCCATCGCATATACATCGCTAATGGCATTGGCTGCTGCAATTTGTCCAAATGAAAATGCATCATCTACAATCGGCATAAAAAAATCGGTGGTACTAATCACTGCAGTTTTTTCATCTATTTGATATACAGCAGCATCATCTCTACTGTCGTTCCCAACTAATAGTTGCGGCACATTACTTTTTGCACCCACGTTGTGCGCTGCTAAAATTTCAGAAAGTATTGCTGGTGAAATTTTACAACCACATCCTCCGCCTTTTGAGTATTGCGTTAATTTA
>RFZW01000165.1 GCA_009920495.1 Chitinophagia bacterium | reverse complement strand
TTCAAGAGCGGTTCAGAATCATTGGAGTAAAAATGCGCCATCCTTGCTTTCTAAAATGCAAGTAATTTATAATGGGATTGGGCCGGTTGAAAAATCAACAGAAGCAAGTTTTAGAACACAATATCAAATCCCAGAGGATGCCATTGTGATAGGTATGGCCGGGAGGGTCCATTATTGGAAGGGCCAACAATATTTTTTACAAATTGCAGAACAATTATTAAAACCTAGTACTGAACCAAATCAGGCAAAACCACTGTATTTTATCATTACAGGAGATGCATTTCCGGGGTATGAATATTTGGTTGATGAAATGCAAAATTTTATCAAAAAGAATAATCTGGGAGGACGAATTTTTTATACCGGGTTTGAGGATAAGATGGATAAATTTTATTCTTCCATTGATTTACTCCTACTCCCCTCCCAATTGCCCGACCCATTACCCACGGTTGTATTAGAAGCCATGCAGTATGGTATTCCTGTTGCTGCCACTGCACAAGGCGGTGCACTCGAAATGATTGCAGAAAATGAAACGGGTATTTTCATCCCAATCAACAATGTTGAAGCTGCAGCCGATAAAATATTTGATTTAATACAAAGTGATCATCGCAATAATATGCGGACGCATTCAATAGAAAGAGTAGAAAAGTTTTTTAGTGCATCTTCCTTTGAGAATCAAATAACAACTATTTTTCATTTATGAGTCAAGCTCCTTTAAAAATTTCAATAATTGGTTCTCGTGGCTATCCCTATGTATATAGTGGCTATGAAACATTGGTAAAAAATATTGGGGAGCGTATGGTAGCCAAGGGAGTGCAGGTGACTGTGTACTGCCATTCCTATTTATTTGATGAAAAACCGAAACAATTGAATGGGATACAGCTAAAATATATTCCAACTATAAAAAGTAAAAGCTTAAGTCAGCCTATACATTCATTTTTTGCTTTTTGGCATGCTGCATTTTCAAATGTAGATGTGGTGTTGGTATTAAATGTTTCCAATGGACCCTTTGGATTTATTACTAGATTATTTAAAAAGCCAACCTTAATCAATGTGGATGGATTGGAATGGATGCGCCCTAAATGGAAAGGGTTTGGCGCCACCTATTTTAAATGGGCAGCAAAAATGGCAGTTAAGTGGATGGACTTAATAGTTACGGACGCAATAGCCATGCAAACCATTTATAAAAAAGAGTTTAATGCTGATTCTGTCGTAATCACTTATGGGGCTGACAGTAATAAGGGAGCATCTGAAAATCTTTTAAATAAATGGCAATTACAATCGCAGGATTATTATTTAATTGTTGGAAGAATGATACCCGATAATAATAGTGATATTATTATTGAAGGTTTTATAAAATCAAGTAGCGTAAAAAAATTGGTGATCGTGGGTGATGTTCCTTATCAAGATGCTTATGCAACAAAAATAAAATCATATCAGGATGACCGGTTGGTATTTACAGGTTACATCACCAACGGGGATGAATTGGCAAGTTTATATAAATATTGTTTTGCATATATGCATGGCCATGAATTTGGAGGCACCAATCCAACTTTGTTAAAAGCTATGGCCAATGGATGTGCGATAGGGGCAATTGATACTGTTTTTAGTAGGGAAGTTTTACAAAATGATACATTTGGTACCTATTTTAAAAAAGATAGTTCTGCACTAAGCAACTGGTTCCAATGGGCAGAAGCAAACCCCGAAAAACTGACTGCTTTAAGATCAATGGTTTCCAATGGATTAAATGAGAAATATGATTGGGATTTGGTAACTGAATTATATCTTTACCATATCAATTCCTTGATCAATAAATAGTGAGCTGAATGAAATGGAATCATAAGTACTACAAAAAACTCCAAATAGGCATTGATTCGGTTAGTTTACTAGTATCTTTATTATTAGCGGTATTTATTAAAAAAGGCGGTTTTGTTTTTCCTAAAACCTTTTATGATTTTTCTTTTATTTTTTTATTGTTGGTGATTTGGTTTTTGGCAGCGAATGAATGTAGGTTGTATCGGAATAGAATTAATAAAAAATTTCCGGAGGAGATACTGTACAATGCCTATACTAATATTTTATTTTTAATTTTAGTAAGCTCATTTTTGTTTTTAAGCAAATCCGTTTATGGTGATTATTTCAGATTCAGTCATTTCATTACCATTCACTTTTTTGTATCCATTGCCTTAAAATATTTTATTCGAAAGCAACAACATTCTGCATTTGCCGAAGGGTTTGTTTATGATGCATTGGTTATTATAGGGTATAATCAAACTTCAATTGAATTTAATAAAACAATTTCTGAAAATTTATACTACGGGTATAAATGTATCGGGTTTATTGATGAAAATAATATAGAAGCGCCAGGCATGCCTTACTTAGGCAGGGTGCAGGATTTGGAAAATATATTTAAACAACAACATATTGACGAGGTGCTCATTTCCTTAGATCATCACGAACAAGCCGCTATCCGCAAGTGTATTGAGGTATGTGATCAGTACAATGTGCGTGTTCGTATCATGCCAAAGCTGGAGGATTTAACTTCCAAAACCGAGGAAATTGATACCATCGGATTAATCTCTGTTATTAATTTAAATATTTTACCATTGGATAAATGGGAGAATAAAATATTAAAAAACATTTTTGATGTTGTGTTTTCAATACTGTTTTTTGTAACAATTGGCTTTTGGTTGTTACCCATTATTTGGCTACTCGTTCGCATTACCTCAAAAGGTCCAGTGATATATAAGCAAGAAAGATGGGGGCTCAATAACAAGCCCATTATTTGCTATAAGTTTAGGACCATGTATATTAATGATGCACAAGATTCCTTTGATCAAACTTCGCGCCATGATCCTAGAATTACACCCCTTGGAAATATTTTACGCAAATTTAGCTTGGATGAGCTTCCACAATTTTGGAATGTATTAAAAGGGGAAATGTCTGTGGTAGGACCAAGGCCACATCCAACCCCTATGAATATTGCCTCTATGGAAACAGTGAATAATTATTTAAAAAGGCATATTGTAAAGCCAGGCATATCGGGATGGGCGCAAATTAATGGTTCTAGGGGTGAAGTGCGCACCCATCAGGAGATGGAACAGCGCGTTAATTTTGATTTATATTATATACATCGTTGGTCATTTACCTTGGATTTGCAAATCATTTTGCAAACCATCATTAAAATGTTACGTGATCAAGGTGCTTATTAAAACATACACATTGAATTCAGTTAAATTTTTCTTTACCATTTTGGTCCTTGCACTATTACTAAGTAGTAATCAAGGTAAAGCGCAGGTATTTACCCATCAAAAAACGGTTGTCGAATTTTTAGAAAGAATGGCGCAAAAAGGGGCTATTGAATTTAATGATTTGATAAAGCCCGTTGACAGAAACGCTGTTTACAATTTATTAAATCAACTA
>RFZW01000164.1 GCA_009920495.1 Chitinophagia bacterium | reverse complement strand
TACGATGTTTCTAAAATAAAACAAAACTTACCAGCTGCGCGGTCGGTGGTTGACTTGCACATTGAAAAATTAATAGATAAGCATAGTCATTTAAACAATGCTGAAATTATCCAAATTCAATTAGAAGCTTTTGAAAAGTGGTTTGAGTTAGCCCAGTTAAATAAATTACCATCAATGATCTTTATTCATGGCGTGGGTAAGGGCAAATTAAAGGCGGAAATTCATGAGTTATTAAAAATGAAAAAAGGGGTTAATCGATTCATCAACCAATATTCTGATTTTTATGGTTTCGGCGCCACTGAAGTATTCTTTGAATACTAGTGGCAAAGGTTTTTCTATTGCATATAAATCTTCACTACAGGCATTTTGTAGCAATTTTATGCCCATTTATCAGGGGAACTTCCCATTTCATACCAAATTATATTTTACTACCTTTGTACTACTACAAACCCGAGCTATCGTGGCAAGCAATTGCCAAGGAAAGTCCGGACAGCATAGGGTAACCCACCGGTGAATAGCCGGCGTCCCAGCAATGGGGCATTATCGGGTAAACCTTGGGTGCTGTAATGCCACGTAAAGGAGCGCTTAAGAACGACTCGTTCAAGTTCCAGGGTAGGCAGCAAGACTTTAACAGCAATGTTAAGGCTAGATAAATGATAGTTTAGAAACAGAATCCGGCTTATGAGGCTTGTAGTACTTTTTTTTATTAATTAAAACTAGATCATGACGATTGAACAAATAAAGCGCATGAAGGACCAGTTAAGTGTCCTAAGGAGGTTTCTTTGACGTCGATAACCGATTATATAAAGTAGCTACTGATAAACAATTGTCTTTATCTCCCGGTTTTTGGGATGACAATGCACGTGCCACTGGCACAATGAAGGAAATTAAATTAAATGAATATTGGATTCATCTTTTTCAAGCGGTCGAAAATAGCTTAGAAGATTTTATTGTATTATTTGAATTTTGGAAAGGGGGCGACGCCACTGAACAAGAAACACAGGATGCATATAATAAAGCCATCACAGCCATTGAAGAAGCTGAATTTAAAAGCACATTAAATAAACCAGAGGATGACAAATTAATCCTGGTGCAGGTGGTACAGAAAGTCAGGACTGGGCGGAAATGCTTTTGCGCATGTATACCATGTATGGTGAAAAGCAAGGTTGGACTGTAAGCTCATTGGATTATCAGGAAGGAGATGGCGCAGGGATTAAATCGGCTACCATACAATTTGATGGGCCGTTTGCATTTGGATTTTTAAAGGCAGAATCGGGGGTGCACCGTTTGGTTCGAATTTCCCCTTTTGATAGTAATGCGAGGAGGCATACTTCCTTTGCATCTGTATATGTTTATCCATTGATTGATGATACGATTGAAATTGTGGTGAACCCTGCAGATATTGAATGGGAGTTTTATCGCAGTGGTGGTAAGGGTGGACAAAACGTAAATAAAGTAGAAACTGCTGTAAGGTTGAGGCATGCCTCCGGTATCATTGTAGAATGTCAGCAATCTCGTACACAAGGGGAGAATAGAGAATTAGCCATGAAAATGTTGAAGAGCAGATTGTATGAAGCAGAAATGCGTAAAAAACAAGAAGCGCTGAATGCCAATAATGCCACTAAGAAAAAAATAGAGTGGGGAAGCCAAATAAGAAGTTATGTTTTTCATCCCTATAAAATGATCAAAGACCATCGCACTGATTATGAAGTTGGAAATGTAGGACCAGTGATGGATGGGGAGATAGATGGATTTATTAAAGCATTCCTAATGCAAGAAAAATCAGATCAGGCCTAATTATTATTTGGGAGATAAAATATCGTATTTGGATTTGGGGCGTAGATTTTCAAGCCATTTAAATCCATTTAATTTTAAATCTGTTTTATTTGTTTTTTGAATTGGTGTAAGAGTCCCTTTAAGTTGATTTCGAAAAATAACCTTAGCGGGCTCACTATTTTCAAAAGTAATTTCAATGATTTGTGCATTGGAATGATTTACGCCCACAAAATTTTTATCATTGTCCATGGCGAAGTAAATATTTTCGGCATTGCCCTTGCAGCGCATTTTTATGAGTTCTCCATCATTAAACCAAGCATTTAGTCGGCTGCCTTTAATTTGGTTATAAAAATCAGTAGTGTCAATTTTATTAATTGCCAAAGCGTTATTAAATACGTTGAGTTGCTCTGGTTTTTTATTTTGAACATACATATAAATTGTATCTCCAGTAATTTGATTATTGTTGGCCCAAACAATGGGTCTGGATATTAATCGAATGGTAGAATCGCTTAAAGCATAAAATAAGCTATCACATTTGGCTTGAAGTGAATCAGAATAAACTTGTACATGATGAAAAGCCTCAAAATATTTGTCTAAGGTGGAATCGGTCATCTAAAGTGTCCTTGGTTTGCTTGATCAATAGTAATGGAAGTTCGGTGGCTAATAAAGCACTTTTTTTCTTATCCGTTTTAATATTGTTCGCCAATAAATCAAAGCCTAGGGTATCTTTTGATTTGTATAACACATTGCCTCTAAATTCTCCTAAGCCAAGGGAATCGTCAATCGCCATATCATCAGCAATAAAAGTATAAGTACTATCGTCAATACTGGAACGCTCATACATGTAGCCCTTTTTAGTACCAAAGTTATAATTTCCATTCCTGGTTCGAATGATACGGGTGCCCGATATAATTTTAGTAGGGCTAATGAAATTAGCTAATTGAGAATAGGTATTGTATTCAAGTGTATCGGTGTAAATATTATTATCAGGATCATTCGCTTCCACTTTCTTTCTGAATATTACATCTCGGGTTACACCATAATAATAACCTTCCACACTTTTTAATTTTGTTTTATTGCGTACCAGCGTACCCCCTTTTTTAAAATAACCAATTTTTACAGATACATCATAATCTAAGGAGTCCGTGGTTAAAACGCCTCTGCCATCCGTTAATCTTACTTTTTTTCGGAGATAAGCTTTTTTAGTATTGCCGATGTATTTTATGTAGTCAGAATAGGTGTGGACGCTATCGGCATCGTTGATATGAATATTTCCAAAACCTTCTAATGTATTTTTGGTTGTATTTAAAATTAAGCTATCACCATATAGCAAGGTTTTCCCTTGCCTAATTTTTACATGCCCTACTAATATAAGGTAGTCCATGCTGTCCATTTTTTTTACATTGTAACTTTCTGCTGATAAAAATTCAATCAATTTACTGTTACTATCCACTATTGGAGGTGCTGGTAAATTGTTTTGTACAGGTGCAGTTTGTCCTATGATTAAGGAGTAGGAGAGTAAAGAAAATAATATGATAAACCCCCTTTTAATCATGAGCGACAGTATCAGCGATAGGCTTACTCAATGGAGTTGTTTTATCTTTTTTCCCAAATACAGAAATATTGATATAGCGTTTAGGATGAACGCGAACATCATCCAGTAAAGTATTTACGC
>RFZW01000163.1 GCA_009920495.1 Chitinophagia bacterium | reverse complement strand
TGGTATTGAGAAAAAAGATATCCGTCGTGGTATGGTAATTTGTGCACCAAAAACTATTACACCACATACTGACTTCAAAGCTGAGGTTTATGTATTATCAAAAGAAGAAGGTGGACGTCATACTCCATTCTTTAATAAATACCGTCCTCAATTCTACTTCCGTACTACGGATGTAACTGGAGAGTGTTCTTTACCAGAAGGAACTGAGATGGTTATGCCAGGTGATAACGTTAGCATCACTGTAAAGTTGATCCAACCTATCGCTATGGAAAAAGGATTGAAGTTCGCTATCCGTGAGGGTGGAAGAACTGTAGGAGCTGGTCAAGTTACTGAGATCGTTAAGTAATTTAACTAAACATAATAACTGAAAGTCTTTGGTTCAAGCGATTGCTTTTGCCAGAGACTTTTGGTTCATACGGGCATGGTGCAACGGTAGCATACGGGTCTCCAAAACCTTTGATCTGGGTTCGAATCCTAGTGCCCGTGCGAATGAATTGTGGAAGAATTGGTATATTGAGCAAAATTTGAGAATAAAATAGAAATATAAACTGTCTAGTTATGAATAAAATCGCCAACTATTTCAAGGAAAGTTACTTGGAATTACAGGAAAAAGTTACTTGGCCTACATGGACCAACCTACAACAAAGTACGGTAATCGTGTTGGTAGGCACTTTAATCATAACCACTTTAGTATGGTTAATGGATTTTTCAAGCAATCAATTACTAAAGTTGATATACTCATTATTTAAGTAACACATGGAAACAGAAATATTAGATACACCCGTTACACCTGCTACGAAAGCTGCACCAGATACAAAATGGTTTGTGCTTCGTGTGGTTAGTGGCAAGGAAAAAAAGATTAAGGAATACCTTGATAAAGATATACTTCGCAATAACTGGCAAAATATCATTAAGCAAATCTTTCTTCCAATGGAGAAAGTGTACAAAGTGCAAAATGGTAAAAAAGTAATGCGCGAAAAAAACTATTTCCCAGGATATGTAATGATGGAAGTGGTGGATGCCAATGGCAGCGGGCGTTTGGCAGATGATATTGTAATGCACATCAGTAATATTAGTAATGTAATGCATTTTTTAACCGATGGAAAAGGTTCAAAAGGCAATATTATATCTTTAAGAAAATCAGAAGTAAACAAAATGTTAGGCAAGGTGGATGAGATGAACGACTTAGGTGGTTCTATCAGTGAGCCATTCATTTTGGGAGAAACTGTAAAAATAATTGAGGGACCTTTCAATGACTTCAATGGCGTCATAGAAGAGGTGAATGAAGAAAAGAAGAAATTGAAAGTGACCGTGAAAATATTCGGTCGATCTACCCCAGTGGAATTAAATTACATGCAGGTAGAGAAACTGAGTTAGAAGGAAAAAGGTAAAAAGGTCCCCTCAAAGCAATTTGGGGGGATTTTTTTTGGCCAAATCCCAAGATCCTCGTACATTTGCCGTCCAATTTACACTTTTCGAAGTGTGGGTATTTGGGAGTATCGTCCAATTGACGATACGCTTAACCAAAAAAACATAAAAAAATGGCAAAAGAAATCTCCGGCTACGTAAAGCTGCAGGTGAAAGGTGGTCAAGCCAATCCTGCGCCTCCAGTAGGTCCAGCCCTGGGTTCAAAAGGGGTAAACATTATGGAGTTCTGTAAGCAATTCAATGCTAGAACTCAAGACAAACAAGGAAAAGTAGTTCCTGTTTTAATTACAGTTTATACCGACAAGTCTTTTGACTTCGTTATCAAAACTGCACCAGCGCCAGTTCAATTAATGGAAGCTGCAAAAATCCAAAAAGGTTCTAAAGAAAGCAATCGCGACAAAGTAGGTAAAGTTACTTGGGAGCAAGTTGAAGTTATTGCAAAAGATAAAATGGAGGATTTAAATGCCTTCACTTTAAACAGTGCAATGAGTATGGTTGCTGGAACTGCACGATCAATGGGTATTACTGTTGACGGTAAAGCACCTTGGGAAAACTAATTTTATTCACCACAAATATTAATGAACATGTCATTGACTAAAAAAAGAAAAGTTGCGGTAGCGAAGGTGGATAAGAATAAATTTTATTCCCTTAAAGATGCTTCTACACTTGTAAAAGAAATTAATTGCACAAAATTCGATAGCTCTGTTGATTTACACATTCGTTTAGGTGTAGATCCTAAAAAAGCGGATCAACAAGTGCGTGGTACCGTATCTCTTCCTCATGGAACAGGTCGTACTAAAAAAGTATTGGTATTATGTACTCCAGATAAAGAAGCAGCTGCTCGTGAAGCAGGTGCTGATTATGTTGGTTTAGATGAGTTTGTTGCTAAAATTGAAGGCGGTTGGGTTGATATGGATGTAATTATCGCAACACCAGCTGTTATGCCTAAAATTGGTAAATTAGGAAAGGTTTTAGGACCTCGTAACTTAATGCCAAACCCAAAAACTGGTACAGTAACAAATGATGTTGCTGCAGCAGTGAATGAAGTTAAAGGCGGTAAGATTGCATTTAAAGTTGATAAAGCAGGTATCGTGCATGCTTCAATAGGTCGTGTATCTTTTTCTGCTGAAAAAATTGCAGAAAACAGTTCTGAATTATTGAATGCAATTATCAAATTAAAACCATCTTCTTCAAAAGGTACTTATTTGAAAGGGGTGAGCATGGCTTCAACAATGAGCCCAGGCATTTCGTTGGAAACAAAATCATTAATGAACTAATCCTGGTGATCCGTAAGGAATTGACCCGGGTAACAAAATAAAATTAGTTATGACCAAAGATCAAAAAAATGAAGTGATTGTACTTTTAAAAGAAAAGTTCAATCAATATAATAACTTCTATATCACAGATACAGAATCTTTGAGCGTAGAACAAATTTCTAATTTACGTCGTACTTGTTTTAATAAGCAAGTAGAAATGAAAGTGGCTAAAAACACTTTAATTCGTAAAGCATTAGAAAGTTTGGACAGCGAGAAGTATGCAGGTTTGTTTGATTCATTAAACAATGTAACTGCATTAATGTTTTCTGAAAATCCAAAGGATCCAGCTGTGATCATTAGCGCTTTCAGAAAAGTAAATAATGGTGACAGACCTACTTTAAAAGCAGCTTTCATTAATGGTGACATTTTTGTAGGCGATAATTCATTAGTAGCATTAACTAACATTAAGACGAAGAATGAATTAATTGGCGAGGTGATTGGATTATTACAATCTCCAGCTAAGCGCGTAATTGCACGCTGAGAATGGTTCAACTAAAACCGAAACAGAAGTTGTTGCGGCGGCAGTAGAAGTTGCAGTGGAAGAAGTAGCAGCACCAGTTGCAGAAGCAGCACCAGCAGAAGCTCCAGTAGCTGAAGCGCCTGCAGCAGAAGCAGCACCGGAAGCAGCAGCTGAATAAGCGAAGCTTCCCAATAAGAATTTTAAATACAGAGGGCTCGAATGAGTTTCTGTTTTTATATTGTTAACATAATTTTTTTAAACCTTCCGCTGGAGCATATGCTTTGAAAGCGGAAAAAATTGAAACAACATGGCAGACGTAAAAAAA
>RFZW01000162.1 GCA_009920495.1 Chitinophagia bacterium | reverse complement strand
ACGACCAAAAGCAAAAGCAGGCAGGATAATTTTTACGAAGTAGAAGCAAAGGCCAAACAAAAAATTGATGATACCAATCTGCAATTAGATATGAAAATGACCCGATTGGGGGGTAAGATTATTGAAGCAAAGAAAGTGTACAAATCTTATGGTGAATTAATCGTATTAAAAGGCTTTGATTATACATTTAGTAAAGGGGAGCGTATTGGTATAGTGGGCAAGAATGGCGTTGGTAAATCCACCTTTTTACAAATTTTACAAGGCATTACGCAGCCAGATAGTGGTAAAATTAATGTGGGGGATACTATTGTATTTGGCCACTTTTCGCAGGAGGGCTTGGTATACAAAAAAGATATGCGTGTGATTGAGTACTTAAAAACATTCGCAGAGCAATTTCCACTTGCAAGTGGAGGTTCATTAAGTGCTGCGCAATTTTTAGAGTTATTTTTATTTGCTGTCCTTGAGCAATTCTTGATTGATTTTGCGGGTTGTGTATTACTGGTTTCGCATGATCGTTATTTTATGGATAAATTAGTGGACCATTTATTTATTTTTGAGGGTGATGGCGTGATTAGGGATTATCCTGGAAATTATACACAATACCGTATTCTTGAAAAGTCAAATCAAAGCTTAGCATCCCTAAGTTCAGATATTACTTCTGCCAAAGAATTTGATGCAAAAAAGGGATCTTCCGAAATTGCAGCGCCAGCAACAACGGCCATCAATAAAAAAGGGGTAGATAAAATGACTTTTAAGGAAAAGCATGAGTTGGATACGCTAAATAAAACGATGCCTGAATTAGAAAGTAAAAAGGAGGCACTCACTAATCAATTAAATGCCCCCAATCTTGATTACAACGAAATTATTAAGTTAAGTGAGCAATTGGGCGAAATAAACAATGAATTAGAAGCCGCTGAATTAAGATGGCTTGAGCTATCTGAAAAGCAACAAGCCTAAGCAATTAATCAAATTTATTTCTATAAAGGCGTATGCCTCAAATTTTCTTGCCTACTTTTTTTGAGGCATAAGAATTCATGTGTCAATATTTTATAATACTAATTTGGTTTAAGAAAGAAGTCGATAAATATTTTATCAGGCATTTCATCATTAAACTAAAAGCTTATGAAACCTATTGAACGCATTGCCATGTATCTAAAATTTAGAAACATTAATCCGTATTCGTTTGAAAAGAAAATTAAATTATCCAATGGCTATTTTTCAAAACAACTTAGGCATCTAGGTTCAGTAGGTTCGGACATATTAATTAAAGTACATGAGCATTATCCCGACTTGAATATTTTATGGGTATTGATTGGCGAGGGCCAAATGATTTGTGACGACTGGGTGGGAGACCAAGGGCAAGCAGGTCAGTTTAGTACCAGCTATTTAATGGAAAATGGCAAGTTGAAAATTTTAGAAGAAGACCTTGAAAAAATGCAATTCGTTTTAAAAGACAAAGAAAAAATTATTTCCCTATACGAGTTTATGTTAAATAACAATACACTTTCTACAACCATTGCAGATACCGCTACAAGTAATGGTTAAACAATAAAGCCTTCCTCGTAAAAAAATGAGGAAGGCTTTATTGTTTTATTCGGCCAATGATCGTATTTGCTAATTATGCATAGGAAGAAACTGGTTCACAAGTGCAAATTAAATTTCTATCCCCGTGCGTATTATTTACTCTAGCAACTGTTGGCCAAAATTTATTTTGTTGCACATAATATAATGGGAAAGCGGCTTGTTGGCGTGTGTACTTATGATTCCATTCATCTGCACATATTACTTTTTGAGTATGAGGCGCATTTTTTAATGGGTTATCAGTTTTATCTAGTTCGCCATTTTCAATTGCTTTAATTTCCTCATGTATTGCGATAAGTGCATCACAGAAACGGTCTAATTCTGCTTTGTCTTCACTTTCTGTAGGCTCAATCATAATAGTACCAGCTACTGGAAAACTCATCGTTGGTGCATGAAATCCATAATCAATTAAGCGCTTTGCCACATCTTCCGCTTCAATACCAGCACTTGATTTAAATGGACGTAAGTCAATAATGAATTCATGGGCACAAGTACCATTTTTGCCGGCATATAAGATGGTATAATTTTTTTCCAATCTTGCCTTCATATAATTCGCATTTAAAATAGCATAGGCTGTAGCTAATGCTAATCCATTTGCGCCTAACATTTTAATATATGCGTAACTGATTAATAAAATACTTGCCGATCCTAATGGTGCCGCGCTCACTGCGTTCGCGCCATTACCATGTTGTGCGTGTCCTGGTAAAAAAGGGGCTAATTTATCGTTCACACAAATAGGGCCCATGCCAGGTCCGCCACCACCATGAGGAATTGCAAATGTTTTATGTAAGTTTAAATGACAAACATCTGCGCCAATATTTCCAGGGCTTGTCAGTCCAACTTGGGCATTCATGTTTGCACCATCCATATATACCAATCCACCTAGTTCATGAATTAAATTACATATGTCAATAATGGTTTCTTCAAATACTCCATGCGTTGATGGATAAGTCACCATTAAGGCGCCTAATGCATCTTTATGTAATAGTGCTTTTTCCTTTAAATCATTCATGTCAATATTACCAGCAGCATCACAAGCTACCACTACTACTTTAAATCCGGCCATCACCGCACTTGCGGGGTTGGTGCCATGCGCACTTATTGGGATTAATACAATATTGCGATGTGCTTGTTGGTGATGTTGGTGATAGCTGCGTATAGTTAATAAACCAGCATATTCTCCTTGCGCACCACTATTAGGTTGTAAACTACATGCAGTGAAACCCGTGGTTTGGCATAAATAGGCACTTAGTTCATTGGTCATTTCTTGGTAGCCAATGGTCTGATGGCTTGGGGCAAATGGATGCATGCTGCTAAATGCTGGCCAACTTACAGGGATCATTTCAGTAGCAGCATTTAATTTCATTGTACAACTACCCAAACTAATCATACTTGTATTTAAGGACAAATCTTTATTTTCTAATTGTTTAATATAACGCATCATTTGCGTTTCGCTATGATGAATATTAAACACGGGATGTTGTAAATAGGTTGAACTACGTATTAATTGTGGGGGTACTTTTTCATTTTTCACGCCTGCATGTGTAGGGGTTGATTTTTTACCGGTTAATTTTTCAAACAAGGCGACTACTTCTTGAATATGCGCATTTGAAATTGTTTCATCAATGGTAATACTAACACTGCCGTCATTAAAATAGTTGAAATTGATATTTTTTTCGTTGGCTAGCTTTTGTAGCGCACTACTATCAAATCCATGTACATGCAAAGTGTCAAAATAAAATTCATTGGCTTGTTGAATGCCTAAGGATTGTAATTGTTGGTCCAAGTTTTGAGCTAATGCATGAATTTTTGTTGCAATTTTTTTCAAGCCTTGCGGGCCATGATAAACGGCATACATCACGGCCATGTTGGCAAGTAATGCTTGTGCGGTACAAATATTTGAAGTTGCTTTTTCTCTTTTTATATGCTGCTCGCGCGTTTGTAAAGCCATGCGGAGCGCCCTGTTGCCTTGTGCATCCACGCTAACCC
>RFZW01000161.1 GCA_009920495.1 Chitinophagia bacterium | reverse complement strand
GAAGGGTGCAACCGATGGCCAATCCTGGGGTGACTATAGTGGTAGCATTATTGATGGTGATAATTTAACCGATTTATGGACCATACAAAGTATTACCAATGATAAAGGCAAAGGAGAAACCGTGATTGTAAAAGTGCCTTTTAAAAAGTAAAAAATCTTATACATTTTTAATGAAAAAATTATTCGTATTAGTATCGTTCTCTATTTTGTTTTCACCATCTATGAAGGCGCAGCCCATTTTATTTAAAAAAGTGGGTCAATTACTATCCAAAGAAATTTTAATCAAGGCAAATGAGGATTTAAAATCAAAACCCATCACTATTACTTCATATCAAAGTGGGCGATCGGCAGGCGGGGTGCATGATTTTTTTTCAGAAGCTGATTATTGGTGGCCTGACGCATTAAATCCATCGGGTCCTTATATTCAAAAGGACGGTCAAACAAATCCAGCTAATTTTTCCGAACATCGTCTTGCCATGATTCGTTTTAGTCAAATGGTGGGCAATTTAACATCCGCTTATCTTTTAACTAAGGACAACAATTATGCAGTTAAAGCGATTCAACATTGTAAAGCATGGTTCGTGGATACTGCAACCAAAATGAACCCTTCTTTATTGTATGCACAAGCCATCAAAGGTAAGGTAACTGGAAGGGGTGTAGGAATCATTGATATGATTCAAATGATCGAAGTTGCACAAAGTATTATGGTTTTAGAAAAGCAACATGCAATTAAAGCGGAGGACTTAATTGAAATAAAAAAATGGTTTCAACAATATTTACAATGGGTGACCACGCATCCCTATGGTATTGATGAAAGAGAAGCGAAAAATAATCATGGTACTTGTTGGACGATGCAAGTAGCTGTTTTTGCTAAGTTAGTTAATGATAAAACGCTACTTAATTATTGTGATAACCGCTTTAAAACCCTGCTACTTCCTTCACAAATGGATTTGAATGGCAGTTTCCCTTTGGAACTAAAGCGGACAAAGCCTTACGGGTATTCGCTATTTAATCTAGATGCCATGTTTACATTAGCACATGTGTTATCTAGCAAAGAAAATAATTTGTGGGAATTTAAAACCGCTAATGGAGTAAGTTTGAAAAAGGGCATCGAATTTTTATATCCCTTTGTTGCAAATAAAAATAGTTGGACCCTTCCTAAGGATATCATGTATTGGGAAAACTGGCCTGTTGCTCATCCTTTTTTACTATTTGGCTATACAGCCTATGGTAATCAAGATTGGCTAACTACTTGGTCAAAATTGGAACATTTTCCTACGACCGCCGAAGTCATCAGAAATTTACCCATAAGAAATCCACTCCTTTGGATTACTAATAATTAAATATTTAATTTTAATCATGAATAATTTTATAATGAAAAAAGCACTTCTTTTTTTAATTTTAGTTTTTTTTATGGGTATTAAAGTATCCTATGCGCAAACAAATAGCAAACCTAATATCGTTTTTATAGCAGTAGATGACTTAAAGCCTGAAATTGGGGCTTATGGCAATAAGATGGTAAAGACACCTAATATTGATCGTCTTGCTAAAATGAGCACCGTATTTATGCGCAATTATTGTCAACAGGCTGTTTGCGGTCCAACGCGTGCAAGTTTAATGACGGGGTTGCGTCCTGATATCACTAAAATTTGGGATTTAAAAACACAGATGCGTGATATGAATCCAGATATTTTAACATTGCCGCAATATTTAATTTCACAAGGATATACAACTGTTGGAACTGGCAAAATTTATCATCCTAGTAGCGCCATAAAAAAAATTGATCCAATTTCCTGGAATGATACCTACTTAGTTGCAAAGCCTTCCGATTACGCAAACGGGTTGGGAACTCCTGCAAATAATCAATATCAAAAACCAGCAACCAAATTATTATTTGTTGTCAAAAGAAAAAAAGAAATTAAACCTGGAGAAGCGGATGATGAAATTCCTACAAGCCTCAAAGGTCCCGCCACAGAATGCATCGATGTTCCAGACAATGCTTATGAAGATGGAGTTATTGCATTGCTTGCAAAAGAAAAAATTGTTCAACTAACTATGGCAAATAAACCCTATTTTATGGCAGTAGGTTTTCATAAGCCACATCTACCTTTTGTAGCGCCAAAGAAATACTGGGATTTGTATGATCGTGCAAGTTTGCCTTTAGCTGAATTTCGTGAACATGCAAAAGATGCGCCTGAAATTGCTTATCATAAATCAGGGGAATTAAGAAATTATACAGATATACCTGAGTTTGCAACTAGTGAAGGGACAGATGCACATATATATTTAAAACAGGACAAACAAAAAGAGCTCATTCATGGATATTATGCTTCAGTGTCTTATATGGATGCGCAGGTGGGTATTTTATTAAATACATTAGATTCACTTGGTACTTTAAACAATACAGTTATTGTGTTGTGGGGCGATCATGGCTGGCATTTAGGAGATCATGATCTTTGGGAAAAACATACCAACCTAGAGCAAGCAACGCGTGCGCCATTGATCATTGCTGCACCAGGGTATAAATCCGGGAAAACAAATTCAGTAACAGAGCATTTGGATATTTTTCCAACTATTTGTGATTTAGCAAATGTGCCTATTCCTGCACAATTGCAAGGTAAAAGTTTAAAACCATTAATGCAGAATAAAAAAAGCCAGGTTAAGCACTTTTCCGTTAGTCAGTATCCTCGAAACTTAAATAAAGTTGAATTTAAAAAAACAGGCTTTTCGAAAAATAAATTAATGGGATATAGTTTAAGAACGGAAAAATATCGATACACCATTTGGATGAACGATTTTACAACTACAGCTCCATTTAGCGCTAATAAAATTTACGCACAGGAATTGTATGACTTATCCAAGGATCCGCTAGAAAAAATGAATGTGTTGAATATGAAAAATTATAAAAAAACAGCAGGTCAGTTGTATGATAAAATGATAGCGTTTTTTAAATCACAGGAAAGTAAATAATTGGTTGAAATTTTCATATTTTATTGAAAATATATTTTAATGCTATTTTAATATAATTTTAAGCCAATCAATTTTAAAAGTAAGTACTGAAAAGTTCTAAATTTAAAAGAAATGCTTAGAAAATTAACATTATTCTTGTGTTTAGTTTTATTGAACACTTCCCTTAATGCTAAGTTGGTCATTAACTATAGCCATGAGGGAAATGCTGATACGACTAAATTAAATTTTGCTAAAACTGAATTTTCTAAATACCTCAAGGTTGCCATATTTAATAGTCGTATTCATCAAAGCATCTTTAATATTAAATTAATTAAAAAAGGGGCTAATCAAAACGGACAATTTAGTTACACCATCAATTCCCAAGGGAATTTAGTAAATATGATTTGTATAGGGGAGGATGAAGCAGCTATTGGACATTCCTTATATACGATTTTAGAAAACTTAGGCTTCCAATTTGATATTACTGGAGTAGTGGTGCCCACTGTTTTTAAAACAGGAATATTCAAAAGCGATAGCCAATCTATTGTTCCTTTTACACGCTGGAGAGGCATCAGACAGCATGTTAACTTTCCCATGGACATTTCCTCTTATCCGCTAGCGGAAGCAAAGGAGTATCTAAACAATTTAGTTCGAATGCGTTTTAATAAAATTGCAATTCATAGTTATCCTAATTTATGGCATGAAGTAAAT
>RFZW01000017.1 GCA_009920495.1 Chitinophagia bacterium | reverse complement strand
GTCGAAAAAAATCATTTTAGACATATATAGTTAATTTTTAAAGTTATACAATCGCCAAAATATCGCTTTCGCGCATTATTAATAAATCTTGACCTTCAATTTGGATTTCAGTTCCTGCATATTTACCATACAAAACATTGTCACCAACTTTAACAGTCACTGGTTCGTCTTTTTTACCAGTTCCAGCAGCTAGAACAACTCCGCGTTGTGGTTTTTCTTTTGCAGTATCAGGGATAATGATTCCACCAGCTGATTTTTCTTCTGCAGCAGCAGGCATTACAATGACTCTGTCATGCAAGGGCGTAATGTTTAATTTTTTAGCCGTAGTCTTAGCCATATTTAATCGTTTTTTGGTTGTTTAATAATGTTATTGCCTAATAATAATCGATAACCGTGCCAATGACCTTTTTTCATATAGGATAGGTCAAATTTTCAGATAATTGATAATTAAGGGCTTGGGGAAGCAAATCTATGCCTAAAAATGCATCTTAGGCACATGATAAAGGTAAAAAATGTCAGTTTTTATAAAATATTTAGATAGCTTTGCAGCCATTTAGCTCTTATAAATATGATGAACCGACGAAATATTAGGATTAAGGTAATGCAAGTGTTGTATATGGTTGAAACCGAGACCCAAGGTACCCCAGCTGGCTTACTCCAAAAGGAATTTGATAAAACAAGAAATTTGTTTGTTTTTTTAGTTCATTTATTGCACCAAGTGGCATTATACGCCGAAGTGGAAGCGGGTCAAAGGGCTTCCAAAAATTTACCCAACGCATCTGATTTAACAGTTAATACCAAATTGGCGGGAAATAGTATTGTTTGGCAAACCATGGAGTCAGATAGCTTTAAAAAAGCCATTGAAATAGTAAAACCACAGCAGTGGATCCAAGATGATATAGTGAAATCTATTTTCAGACAATTATCTGAAACGCCGACTTATTTGAGTTATATCAATGAGCAAAGCAGAGATAAAGCGAAGGACAAAGATATTTTGAAATTTATTTTTGGCAACCTTATCATTGAATCTGAAAATACACTTGAATACATCGCTGAACATTTTACCAATTGGGAGGACGAGGGTGATGTGATGATTGGGTTTATCATGAATTATTTACAAAAACCAAATGGGGTTGACTTTTTGGATTTGGTAGGAGATGAAAAAAATAAATTCGCTACCGATTTATTAAAAACAGCGATTGATAAAAAAACAATTACGGAAGATATTATTAAACCTAAATTGAATAATTGGGATCCTGAAAGAATTGCCATGATAGATATGATATTGTTACGTTTGGGCGTTTGTGAGCTTTTATACTTTGATACGATTCCAACAAAAGTGACCATCAATGAATATATTGATTTAGGCAAGGAATACAGTACGGAACAAAGCGGCCATTTTGTAAATGGAATTTTGGATAATATTCACAAGGAAATGGTCGCGTCTGGGAAAATTCAAAAAATTAGCCATAAAAATAAATAACATTTAATTAGCAAACAGTAAGTTGAATTACCTAGTTTGCTCCTATATTTGCTAAGCGTAGATTAAAATTAATATTTAAAAGTTTAAAAATAAAAACATGACACAAATTTTGTTACAAGCACCACAGGGTGGCGGAACTTTCCAATTGGTAATGTTGGGTGGAATTATTTTAGTTTTCTGGTTTTTTATGATTCGTCCACAAGCTAAAAAAGCAAAAGAGCAAAAAAAGTTTATTGACACAATGCAAAAAGGAGATAAGGTGGTTACCATTGCTGGGATCCATGGCGTGATCAATAAAGTGAATGAAGATAATACCATACAATTAGAAGTAAGCCCAGGTTCTTATTTGAAAATTGAAAGATCATCTATCAGTTTGGAGTGGTCTCAGGCGCAAAGCAAATAAAACATTTGTTAAAGTAAAAATTCAATCCGAAATTGGGGTAACTAATTTCGGATTTTTTATGCCCATTATGATCGGACTTACGGGGGGAATAGGTACTGGCAAAACAATGGTCGCCAATGTTTTTGCTGCCATGGGCATTCCTGTATTTAATGCGGATAATGCAGCTAAGGAATTAATGCAAAATAGTCATGAAATCAAGGAACAATTAATAAAGCAATTTGGAGATAAAGTTTACGAAGATGGAATTTTAAATAAATCCTATTTGGCATCCGTTGTTTTTTCAGATCCTTATCAATTAGAATTATTGAATGCCATTGTGCATCCAGTAACCATTCAAGCAGCTTGGGATTGGGCGAAGGTGCAAACAGCGCCTTATGTCATCAAGGAAGCAGCATTATTGTTTGAGTCCAATGCGGTAGAAGGTTTGGATTATGTCATTGGGGTTACCGCACCTTTAGCAATACGCACACAAAGGGTGATGTCACGTGACCAAAGTACATTGGAAGAAGTTGAGCAAAGAATGCGCAATCAAATAAGTGATACCATTAAAATGCGATTGTGTGATGGAGTTATCGTGAATGATAACGTTCAATTAATTATACCACAGGTTTTGAAGATGCATGAATTCATATTGGCGAAGCTGGGAAGCAGTAAATAGTTTGCCAGTAAAAATTATTCCTTTTCAATTTTATAGCACCACCTTTTTAGTCGGCCTTCAAAATCAAATGGGGTAGTGGCCTTGGTAATATCTTTTATTAATTTACTTTTTATATTTTCAGTGTCGATAATGAATTGCGTATAGTTGGTGCTAAAAAATAATATACCCCCTGGTTTCATTGCTTTAAGTACATCGTTAATTAAAATAACATGGTCTCTTTGGATATCTAATATATCCTTCATTCTTTTACTATTACTAAAGGTAGGTGGATCCATAATCACTAAGTCAAAATAGTTTGGTGGTAATGTTTTTAAATATTGCTTAACATCTGCATGCACAAAATGATAAGCATTAATATTTTTTAACTGATTTAGCGCAAAATTATCTTCACTCCATTTTAAATAGGTTTTGGATAAATCAACCGAGGTAACTGATGCTGCACCTGCATTTGCAGCATACACCGAAAATGAACTTGTATAACTAAATAGGTTAAGGATATTTTTATCCTTACTTATTTCACTGAACATTTTTCTGGTAATACGGTGATCCAAGAAAAGGCCAGTATCTAAATAATCAGTAAGGTTTACCATGAATTTTAAACCTTCTTCCTGCACTGTTATGATTTTGGAGGCGACGACTGCTTCTTCCTTTTCATATTGCCCTTCCCGATGGGACATTCTTTTACGAACCCGTAGATACATTTTTTCCAAGGGGACTTGCGTCATTTCTGAAATGATATCTTTACAACCAATCAGCCAAGCGTCATGATCTTCGTCGCTCATGCCATGACGGCGATTGTATTCGGCAATATAAATGTAGTCCTCGTATAATTCAATGCAGATAGGGAATTCGGGTAAGTCATGGTCATACAAACGCCAACAAGTGATATTTTGTCGCTTGGCTTGTTTGTATCGATGCTTGTAATTTTTTAGCAATCGATTTTTGAACATCTCATATTTCTCTACACTCATATTTGTAATGCCTATTTCTCTTGACAAAAAAAAGAAGCGTTAGTAGGTTAACGCTTCTAAAATTAATATATTTAAAATGAATCGTACTTATCAAGTACCAATATTTGTGCTTATTTCAATTTCGCTAATGCATCTGCTATTCTAGCCCATGCTTTTTCAATGTTTGGCATGCTATTCGCAAATGAAAAACGAACACAATTAGGTTCTCCAAAAGCATCACCCATTACTGAGGATACATTTGCTGTGTTTAATAAATACATGCTAAAGTCAGGGGCATTGGCAATGGTTTGTGTACCATCTGACTTTCCATAATAGTAGCTAACATCAGGGAAAACATAAAATGCTCCTTGTGGCGCAAAACATTTGAAACCAGGAATATTATTCACTAGGGCCAAAGTTTTTTCGCGTCTTCTTGTAAATTCTTCGGTCATTTCGATAGAAGGTTTTAAATCACCTACTAATGCAGTCACAGCCGCCTTTTGTGTAATTGAACAAGTACCTGAAGTAAATTGACCTTGTAGTTTTTCCATTCCTTTGGCAATCGCAACATTTGATGCGGTATAACCTAAGCGCCAACCGGTCATGGCAAATCCTTTACTTAAACCATTAATCACCACCACTTGATCTTTGATAAAATCAAATTGTGCAATGCTTTCATGCTTGCCTACAAAGTTGATATATTCATAAATTTCGTCAGATAGAATAGTAATGCCTGGATATTTTTTAAACAAATTGGCCAATGCTTCTAATTCGTCTTTGCTATACACAGCACCTGATGGATTACAAGGGGAGGAAAACATAAATACTTTGGTATTGGGCGTAATAGCTGCTTCCACTTGTGCAGGATTCACTTTAAATCCATCTTCCACGGTACTTCTGATTTCAACCACTTTGCCACGGGCAATTTTAACTAATTCAGAGTAAGTTACCCAATAAGGGGTTGGAATGATTACTTCATCTCCTTCATCCACCAAGGCTAAAATAGCATTCGCTAAACTTTGTTTCGCACCAGTGGAAGTCACAATATTTTCAGGCTTATAATCTAAGTTGTTGTCTCTTTTTAATTTACTGCAAACTGCTTCTCTTAAATCAGCAAAACCAGCGACTGGGGTATAATGACTCCAGTTATCATTGATTGCTTTAATAGCTGCGTCCTTGATATGCTGTGGGGTATCAAAGTCAGGCTCGCCTAGGCTCAAGTCAATAACATCAATACCCTGTGCTCTTAATTCACGGCCTAATTTGGCCATTTTTAAAGTTTCAGGTTCACTAAATCTGTCTAATAAAGAGGATAAAATCATAATATATTATTTGATTTAACAAATTTCGCAAATAAATCGCAAACGATTGTCAGTTTTGTACTTGTTATTGAATTAAATTATTCAGTGGGTGTTAATATCTATTTTGAAGGGCCAATGATATTGTCAAAATTTGGTCTGTAAGCTCTTTTTCGGTTAAGCTCATATTGGTAAATAGTATTACCTAAGTTTTTCATAAAAGGAAGCCCAATGGTTCGGTAATCATAAGTATTGTCATTCAAAATACCATCTGCGTTTACATAAATAACCGCACTTAGCATGAATTCCACTTTGGCAGCTGTGTCAATGATATAGGTGTTGTCCAATAAAAATCCATAAGCGTCACCTGCTTTACTAAATATTTTTAAGTTTGAAGGAATGGGGTCTTTTTCTGAACCCAACATGATAAATTTAGCATAAGCTGGGTAATACTCCGAGCTATCATAAGTAGGATAAGATGATTCCGTTGGGGTGGTATGCATCCATTGCAATAAAAATTTTCGATCATCACTGCTTAAGTTAAATTGTTGCTTTTTGGGGATTTGATCTGGGAAGATGACCGATTGCATAATGTGGTGTAAATCACTTAAGCTAATCCTGTTTTTTTCTGAAAAATTTAGTGGTGCATTTATCAATGAATCTTGACTATTCATATAGCCATTTCCGATCAACACATTATAGTAGGGTAGTTTACCCATATTATTTTGTGCTGGTTGGGTATAGATTAATTTATTTTTTTCATCGTAAAAATGAATGGCTTGTGTTTGTCTGTTTTCTAGTGGGGTGCGACCTAATTCAAGTCGGTTTCTAATATATACTTCAGGATAACCTCTATTGGATAATTGGGAGTGAATATATTCTTGGCCTAAAAATTCATATAAACGATTTGCTGCATTATTATCACTAACCACTAAAACCTCTTTGATGGCTTGTTCGATAGTTTGGCGACCATCAATTGCATAAGGATTATTATAGATGGTTTCCTGCCGAGCAGTTACACTATCATAAATCGCAGTGGTTGCTTTATTCAGTCCAGCAACTTTTAAATTATTTAATTTTTCAAGGGCCAATACAGATAATGGAAATTTTACAGTACTTGCTGGATAAAAATATTCGTTTGCATTTAAACGATAGCTGTAGTCTTTAAAATGAGGTATATTATTTTTATCTCTATTAATTTGTGT
This sequence comes from Chitinophagia bacterium, assembly GCA_009920495.1. Lineage (GTDB taxonomy): Bacteria > Bacteroidota > Bacteroidia > Chitinophagales > Chitinophagaceae > Sediminibacterium. The sequence continues at coordinate 19,778 of RFZW01000017.1, read as the reverse complement.
ATATAAAATTTGAATACGATACTGTGCTGGATCAGCTAGTAAGGAGGCAAAGTAATTTGGGTTTTGTTTCATTAATGCAACCAATAAAGAATCACTTGTCGCATTATTATTTTGCGCTTGCATTTTAGCGCAATTAAAAAAGAAAAACAGCAAGCCTAAATAAAATACTTTTTTAAACATCTTACATTTCGTTTTCGGCGAATTCGTAATTAGAATAATCTTGAATCACATTATATAAAGTGCCTCTTTCTATAGGTTGACGTTTGGCTTGCTTGATTAATCCCACTAATTGTTCTGTAGTCATTACAGGTGTTTGTTCTTCACTACCGGCCATTGAATATATTTTAGTGGTATCATCAATAGTACCATCAATATCATTCACGCCATAGCTTAATGTAAGTTGTGCAGTTTCACGACCTAACATTGGCCAGTAGGCTTTAACATGCGGAAAATTATCCAAGTACAAACGAGATATTGCATACATCTTTAAATCATTGGCTAAGGTAGATTCAGGAACATCATGCATATCGTTGTCCTTGTTTCTAAATTTCAATGGAATAAAAGTATTGAAACCTTTCGTTTCATCCTGTAGTTGACGCAGTCGTTCCATATGATCAATGCGGTGCTCATATTTTTCAATATGCCCATATAATAAAGTAGCATTGCTATGCATTCCTAAATTATGTGCTGTTTTATGAATATGCAACCACTCATCCGCTGTTGCTTTATCAGCGCAAATAACTGTTCTGATATCAGGATGAAAACCTTCTTCTGTGGTTACTTTGGCTTTACGGAACATATATTCCAATTCCACTGGTGTGAATGCTTTAATATGTAATTCAGGACGATGTGCTTTAATGGTGCGCATTAATTCCAAGAAAAATTCTAAGGTTAATTTAGGATGTACGCCACCCACAATATGAACTTCAGTGACAGGTTTGCCATCATATGATTTAACAATGTCCATCATTTGATCAATGGTTAATTCCCAGCCTTCTTCCTTATGTGCATATAATTTTGAATAAGAACAAAACTTGCAGGAGAACACTTTCCAATTGGCCAATGCGCCAACATAGGGTAGTGATGCTTTCTCAAATAAATAAACGCCTTCGTTAAATGAAAGGCGTTCATTATGAATCACTTTATTCCCAATATTTTGTAATTGACTATCCTTTTCCGAATTTATAATCAATTGTATATTCTCCGTTTGCATTGCCCACTATTTTAGGCTACAAAGTTAAGAATTATACTTATAATACTGTTCAATTTTATAACTAATACAAATCATAAATTACATTAATAGTCCTGCCATACTTGCGGACAAATAGGACGCCAAAGTTCCGCATAATAGGGCTTTCAAACCTAATTCGGCTAAGTCCTTTCTTCTAGAAGGAGCTAATTCACCAATACCACCAATCAGCATACCCACACTACTAAAATTAGCAAAACCACAAATGGCAATACTTACAATTAATAAACCTTTTTCAGTGATTATAGGAACTGCTTTACTGGTTAAACTTTTAAAGGCAACGAATTCGTTTATGGTTAATTTTTGTCCTAATAAAGTAGCTGCATTTTGAATATCCACCGACGGAATACCCATGGCCCAAGCCATTGGATAAAATAATTTACCAAATACAAAATTTAAGCTCAGGTTTAAGTTTGGATTGAATAAATGACCTACTGTTAACATGATCCAATCAATCATCGCGATTAAAGCGATAAATCCAATCAACATTGCAATTACATTCATTGCTAATTTAAATCCATCTCCAGCACCATGCGTGATAGCATCGATGGTATTACTATATTGACTTTTCACTTCTAGTTTAACACTTCCCATAGTTTGAGATACCTCAGTTTCAGGGAATACAATTTTAGCTATCACTAATGCACCTGGAGCTGCCATCAAACTTGCGGTGATTAATTTTGGTGCCAAATCCAAACCAGCTTGTGCACCCATATTTGCATAGACAATTAAAATACCACCAGCAATACAAGCCAAACTTCCACTCATACTGGCTAATATTTCACTTTTGGTCATGGTGGCCAAATAGGGACGAATCATAATTTGTGCCTCAACCTGTCCAACAAATGCACTAGCAACATTACTTAAAGCCTCAGCACCACTTACGCGCATAATAAAATTCATCGATTTTGCAACAATGGCGACAATGCGTTGCATGATTCCAAAATGATAAAACAAAGCAACCAAAACACATACTAATATAATAGTAGCAGTCACATTAAATGCAAATACAAAACCACCATTGGCAAAATCAGCAACGCCCGATGGGGTAGTTGCCGCAACACCACTATATACAAATGCGGCGCCTGCGCGTGCAAATTGTTCAATTTTACCCATGCCTCTTCCAATGATTTGGAAAAAGTGGGTCACTGCTGGAATTTTTAAGATCAAAACCCCAATCGTAAATTGTAATAATAAACCACTCGTCACCAAGCGGTAATTGATTTTACTTTTGTTATTTGAAAATAGATATGCAATGATGATGATAACAATGATCCCTACAATGCCTTGAAATCGTTCCATAGTGTGATTTTAGATTCCTAAGATAAACAAAAATCCCATCCCGAGTGTACAGGATGGGATTTTATATGAATACCATTGGTATACAATGATAAAATTATAAATGCGCTTGAATTTTTTTGTCTAAAACTGCTTTAGGTACTGCTCCAATTTGCTTGTCAACCACTTCGCCGCCTTTTACAAATAAGATCGCTGGGATGGAAGTAATACCAAAGTTCATGCTTAAGTTAGGATTAACATCCACATTTACTTTCCCGATGTTTACTTTTCCTTCGTATTGCACCGCTAATTCTTCAATAACTGGCCCAATGGCACGACAAGGACCACACCATTCTGCCCAAAAATCAATGACTGTAAGTTTATCACATTCCATGACGTCTTTCTGAAAATTCGCATCTGTAAATTCTAATGCCATAATTATATATTTTAATTGGGTTGTTTATTATACTCCTTCAAAAATAGTTCCAATATTTAATAACTGCCCATTTGACTTTTCCACTTTATAAAAAAATATTGGGGACAAATTTTACCGACAGGGCGTCATGTAATTACCTGTTAAGGCAGTTACTTAAACCAGGTTCACTAATACGGATAAGTCGGGATGCTTGTCCAGAAAGGAAACCATATCATCATTCATCAAAAAGCCCTTTTCATAGGTACGAACACTGGCAACCAATTGTTCCTTAGGTTCAACAAAGTTGAATTTTAAGGAAGCTCGGCCTGGGTTCTGTTTTAAATTCTTTTCAACAAATTCTAAAATCTCTTGGTCAAGCTTGGAAGGGTGCATGCTTATTTCAATGGACCTTGTTTGGTTTTGCTTCACGGTTTCCAATAAGGACATATTGGTAATTTTAAATTCAAAGGCATTGGGCTGATTGTATCTATTCCTAAAGCTCCCAGTTAAAAATATCTTTTGACCTACTTCTAGGTAGTTTTGAAACTTAATATAATCCTCACTCCATAAAATAAAATCTGTTTTCCCCGTAAAATCTTCAATGACAAAAGAGCCAAAGTTTTTGCCTGTTTTAGTCATTCGATGTTGTACTTCTGTCACCAATCCAGCTAGCTTAAAATTTCGACCTAACTGATTTAAATTCACCGATAATGTATCCCTTACTTCATTAAAATCATTAATGGGTGTAAATTGATAATGTCGCATTTCAAAGCTGAAATGATCCAAAGGATGCCCACTCATAAACATGCCGGTAATATCCTTTTCGTGATCCAGCTTTTCGGTTAATGTCCATTCCTCACATACGGTTATTTTAGGAACGGGCACTTGCATGGCTGAAGGTAAATCGCCAAATAAAGTATTTGTCGTACCTGCATTTACGTTTTGTAGGGCTTGTGCGTAATTAATTAATTTTTCGAGACCGTTGGTTCTTTCACCATCTGTTACATGGAAAAATTGTGCTCGGTGGTATTCAGGGAAACAATCAAAAGTTCCAGAGTAAGCCAAACTTTCTAATGATTTTTTATTGACAGATCGAGATAATACGCGTTTGATAAAATCAACCATATCTTTAAAATGGCCTGATTTATTTCTTTCGGTAATAATGGTTTCAATAGCTGCTTCACCCACACCTTTTAATCCACCTAAGCCAAATCTAATTTCTCCATTTTTATTAACTGAAAAACCATTGAGTGATTCATTAATATCTGGACCTAATACTTTTATCGTCATTCTTTTACATTCTTCCATGAAGAAGGTAATTTTATCAATACTGCCTGCATGGTTTAAAACCGCTGACATATATTCGCCAGGGTAGTGTGCTTTTAAATAAGCGGTTTGATAGGCTAAATAAGCATAGCAAGTGGAGTGTGATTTATTAAAAGCGTATTGGGCAAATGCTTCCCAATCCGTCCAAACTTTTTCTAATACATTTTCAGGATGTCCATTTTTTACAGCGCCGGCAACAAACTGCGCTTTCATTTTATCCAATACCGATTTTTGCTTTTTACCCATGGCCTTTCTAAGTACATCGGCATCACCTTTGGTAAAGCTGGCAATTTTTTGACTAAGCAACATTACCTGTTCCTGATAAACAGTAATACCATACGTATCCGCTAATATTTCTTCCATCACAGGCAAATCATACTTGATTAATTCTCGCCCGTGTTTACGTTCAATGAAATTAGGAATATATGCCATCGGGCCTGGTCGGTACAAGGCATTCATCGCAATTAAATCGGCAAATTTATCTGGCTTTAAATCACGTAAATGTTTTTGCATGCCCACACTTTCAAACTGGAATGTAGCATTGGTTTCGCCGCGTTGGTATAAATTAAAAGTTTTTGCATCGTCCAAAGGAATCAAATCCAAATCAATAACAATTCCGTGATTTTGTTTGATTAATTCCAAAGCGGTTTTTAAAATGGAGAGGGTCTTTAAACCTAAGAAGTCCATTTTTAATACGCCAGCTTCTTCAATCACACTTCCTTCAATTTGGGTAACCCATAATGTAGAATCTTTGGCAGTAGCTACTGGCATGATTTCAGTTAAATCGCTAGGGGCAATGATGATACCTGCTGCGTGAATACCTGTATTTCGGATAGATCCTTCTAATCTTTCTGCTTCATGTAAAACGGCTGCACGTAAATCATTCCCTTTGTATATTTCTCTTAACTTTTTTACATTGTCAATATCTTCTGGTTGATAGCCTTCTCTTTCTGCCAATGATTTTTCACCTTCTTTCACCGTCAGTGGTGCGTGTAAACATCTATTTAATTCAGTGCCTGGTTTATCAGGAACTAATTTGGCTAATAAGTTACTTTCAGATAAAGGCAAATCCATTACACGGGCAACATCTTTAATACTGCTTTTTGCAGCCATGGTACCATAGGTAACAATTTGTGCTACTTGTTCCTTGCCATATTTATCAACCACATAGTCAATTACTTTTTGACGACCTTCATCATCAAAGTCCGTATCAATATCGGGCATGCTCTTACGATCAGGATTTAAGAAACGCTCAAATAGTAATTGGTATTTAATTGGATCAATATTAGTGATGCCAATGCAATAAGCCACAACACTGCCTGCAGCAGATCCACGACCGGGACCTACAAAAACCCCCATGTTTCTTCCAGCTTGTATAAAATCACTTACAATTAAAAAATAACCCGCAAAGCCCATTGTACGAATGGTGAATAATTCAAAATCAAGTCGCTCTTGTAATTCGGTGGTAATTTCAGGGTATCTTTTGTGCGCACCTTCCCAGGTCAAATGTTTCAAAAGTTCCCATTGGTTCATATTGGCTTCCTTGTGAATTTGAAATTCCTTTGGAATAGGGAAGGCGGGAAGTAAAATATCTTTTTTCAAGTTCAACACATCTACCTTGTCAAGACATTTGCGCCTGTGTTTTAAAATAAAATTCGTTATTCGGAAACTTGAATCTTCTATTTTTTATTTGTATTTCATCATTCACAAAATCATCAAATCCTGGGGTGGATTGTTTTTCACCCGTATTGATACAAAGTAAAATATCGTGTGCATTGGCATCATCTTCATTAATGTAATGACTATCATTCGTAGCAATTACTGGAACTTTGTATTTTTTTGCAAATTGCAAAAGACGGTCATTGATTATTTGTTGTTCCGGAATTTGATGTCTTTGAATTTCAATATAATAGTCCTCGCCAAAAATATCCAACCACCATTTAAATTCTTTTTCCGCAGCGGCTTCATCACTTTTTAATATGGCTTGAGGTACATGCGCGCCAATACAACAGGTAGTAGCAATTAATCCTTCATGGTATTTTTCAATTAATGATTTATCAATACGTGGGTACTTACTATACATCCCTTCAATGTATCCAAGAGAAGTAAGTTTGATTAAGTTTTGATAGCCAATCGCATTTTTTGCCAATAGAACTTGGTGATATCGGTTATCCTTTAATTCCTTGGTGAAGTTTTTGATATGACGATCCTTAACCACATAAAATTCACAACCTACAATGGGTTTAACAATCGGGGCTAATATATCTTTTCCATCTGCATCTTTGCCAATGACTTTTGTTTTTTTCCATGCCTGGCTAACAAACTTAAATGCCCCAAACATATTACCATGATCGGTGATGGCAAGTGCAGGCATATGATCACCCATTGCTTTTTCATACAATCCCTCAATGGAGGCAGCGCCATCCAAAAGTGAATATTGGGTATGAACATGTAAATGTGAAAATGTAGGCATCTTGGAATGGGTGTAAGTGTACAAATATCGTAAAATTAAGGGGTATAAATGGGCTTAATTTTCCACAAATAAATCGTTAAAAACGGACTAAAATTCCCTTTTTACACCTACAAACATTAACTTGCCTGTCTATGGGGATACAAAATTTATATAGGGGTGTTCATTTATTTGGATTACTTATTTTATTGGCTAGCTGTAGTACCCTTAAAAACTTATCCTTTCCTTTAAATACAGGAAAGCAAGTTGTAGTATCTGATACCAAGAAAACCCCAAGAACCATGGAATTTTTGGAAGATATTTCGGTGACTCCTGGAAAAATTACCATCAATAACGCCTCTAATGCTGTTGAAACTGAAAAACCAGCGGTCATTAATAAAAATTATGAAATGATGCCCGTGAATTTGTCCGATATAGATTATTTCACCTTGGATGTAATGCGTGATATATATAAAGTTAATTTAAAACGCACTGCAGCTGAACAGTATGAGCAAAGTGTAAAAATTGAATGGAATAACTTAAAGGAAGGGGACTTAATATTTTTTAAAACTGAAGGACGTCGCCGCATTTCACATGTGGGTATATATTTAGCGAATAATAAATTTGCACATGCAAGTACAAGCCAAGGGGTAACGATAGGTGATTTGACCGATCCTTATTGGCAAAGAAGGTTATATAGTTTAGGCAGAACTAGCCCACAATAATATGATCGATTATTGTTACTTAGTTTTCTATAGATGTAGTTACGTAATATAATCTGTTGATGAGTTTTACAAACTCCTTAATATCAAAATCCGGCTGGGTAATTAATTTCTTTTGTGGAATATAATCCATGGGACTTAATTGGTATTTTTTCCCTTTGTAGCTTAATGCTAGGGGTAAATTAAAACCAACAACACAATTTTTCCATTGGTAAGTCAATATTTTTTCTTTCTCATCATATTGGTAAACAAAGGAAGGAATTTGCGTGTTCCTTAAATATTGGTCAAAGAATTTTGTAAAGTTGAATCCTGCAGATTTGGAAATATAATTTTCAATATCAACACTATTTACTGTTTTATGATAATATTGTTTGTTTAGATTAATTAGTATTTGACGGAACAAAGAATCATTATCTATGGAATGCCTTAAACTATGAATTAAATTAGCACCTTTATTATACATATCGCCAGCGCCCTCTTCATTCACGCCATAATGTGCAATAATGGGTTTGTTATTTTGTATGCCGCGTCTAAGTCCATAATTATAATCGTTGCCCGCCTCAATACCATAATAGTATTCGGTCATTAAGGTTTCGGTATAATCTGTAAAACCTTCGTGTACCCACATATCAGCAATATCATTGGTAGTGATATTATTGGCAAACCACTCGTGTCCACTTTCATGTACAATAATATAATCCCATTTCAAACCCCATCCAGAGCCTGATAAATCACGTCCTAAATATCCATTGCCAAATTTGTTACCATAGGCAACCGCTGATTGGTGCTCCATGCCTAAATGCGGTGATTGCACTAATTGATAACCATCCTCATAAAAAGGGTATGGCCCCATCCAATATTCAAATGCTTTCAACATTTGAGGCACTTGCGTAAATTGTGTTTTTGCTTTGGTGGAATCTTGTTTTAAAACCCAATAATGTAAATCCAAATTTCCTTTTAAGCCATTATAACTTTCACTCCAACCCATGTAGTCTCCAATGTAAGGGATGATATTATAATTGTTAATTGGGCTTTTAACTTCCCAGGTATAGCTCGAAAGTTGCTGGTTATTTTCTTTTTTAATCATGCGGCCGTTCCCAATAGCCATCAGTGTATCTGGCACATTGATTGTTAATCTAGCACCATGATCAGGTTCATCGGATTGGTGATCCTTGCAAGGATACCAAACTGAAGCTCCTATATTTTGACAGGCTACTGACATCCATGGTTTTCCATTGCCATCTTTTTTCCAAATCCAGCCACCGTCCCAAGGTGGTCGAACCGCTTCGCGCGGAATACCATGGTAGTAAATGACTAATTTAAAATTTGCGTTAATATTTAATTTTTCATTGAAGTTGGCAATGGCGACATTTAAATTTCTTGCATAGGGCAAGGCTTTACCTGACTTTGTATTAGGCGCAAAATAAATGACACTATCAATGACTAAAGGCTGTTGTAAATCAATTTGAATGTTATTAGCGGGCTTAACTACTTTTGCTGTCCAACTCACTTGCCCAATGATGGATTTTGTTTCATAAGTAGGAGTTACTGTGATATCATAATGCTGAATATCAAACCAATTACGATGTTCATTTAAACTTCCTCTTAAAGTATCCTGTAAATTAAATACGGGTTGGCTATTTAAAGTCAATGAAAAAAAGGACAGTACAACAATGCATAAAGTGTTTTTCATAAGGGCGCTTTAATTAGTCGTGATTAATAAACAAGGAAATATAAGATTTTGATATTATTCTTTGATTAATTTATCAGCAAATACTTTTTCAAACTTCTCCAATTTAGGGCCAATCACATATCTGCAATATCCTTGGTTTTTATTATTGTTATAATAGTTCTGGTGGTAGTTTTCGGCAGCATAAAACTTTTCAAATGCTTCAACGGTTGTGACCACCGGATTAGGCCATGCTTTTGCGGCATTCAATTCTTTGATATATTTTTTTGCCAAATCTTCCTGATGTTTGTTATGAAAAAATACAACACTCCTATATTGTGGCCCAATGTCATTTCCTTGTTGGTTTAAAGTAGTAGGGTCGTGTGTTTTCCAAAAGACGGATAATATTTCGTCTAAACTAATTTTTGTGGTATCAAACAATACCTGACATACTTCAGCATGCCCTGTATTTTTATCGCACACCTGCTCATAGGTAGGGTTGTCAACAAAGCCGCCACTATAGCCACTGGTTACTTTAACAACCCCTTTTAAACGTTGAAAAAAAGCTTCGGTACACCAAAAGCAGCCAGATCCAAGTGTAATGGTTTCAATATTTGTCATATTTATCTTATTCGATTTAGTGTTTGTATTATTTTGGGCACATGCGCTAAAGCATATAAATAGGTATAATAAAATACTTGTTTTTTTAAGGCCTTGCATAAACTTGTTTTTATAAATATAATACAAATAATATACCCAAATTGTTTAAAGCAGGTTAATGTTTATTTAAGTAAATTTGCCCGCTCATACGCCCATGAAAGTATATCCAGAAAATGCATTATCTCAGTTAGAATTTGATAAAATAATTAACATTTTATTAAACTATTGTCAAACGACAATCGGTAAGGAATTGGTGAACGATATCCGGATTCATACCCATTTAAAGTATATACAAACAGCCTTACGACAAACACAGGAGTTTAAGTATATCAAATCGGCTGGTCAGTATTTTCCCGCTGATTTTGTGATAGATATTCGAAGAGATTTGAAATTATTGGGTATACCAGGCGCACAATTGGTCGGAGAGCAGTGGCTATTGGTAAGAAAATTAGCGGATCATACTTCACAAGTATTTAAATGGTTTGATGCAGAACGACAATCAGCCTATGGGGCTTTGTATGAAATAGTAGCAGATAGTTATTATGAAAAGTGCATCATTGAAATGATTGATGTGGTAGTGGATGAACGAGGTTCCGTGAAGGACAATGCATCTGAGGATTTGGCTAAAATTAGGATGCAGTTGTATAAAAAAAGACAAGAGCTTCGCCGCATTTTTGAAAAGGTAGTGAGTAAGTTAGCTAAGTCAGGTTATACTGCTGATATTGATGAAAGCTTTAGTAATGGAAGAAGGGTAGTTGCCGTTTTTTCAGAATACAAGCGACAAGTAAAAGGTTTTTTACACGGTGAAAGTGATAGTCGTAAAACAGCGTTTATTGAACCAGAGGAAACCATTGAATTAAATAATGAATTGTATAGTTTAGAACAAGAAGAATTGAAGGAGGTACAGCGGGTATTAAGACAACTTACCGCACAGTTGTCGCCTTATTCCAGTTTATTAATGAACTATTTACAAATCATTGGGCAATTTGATTTTGTAAAAGCAAAAGCAATGTTGGCGATAGAAATGAATGCGCAAATGCCCATGGTTAATAACTTGGCAACTTCGCATTTGATAGATGCTTATCATCCTCTGTTATACATGTATAATAAGTCATCAGGTAAAAAAACAATACCTGTTAATATACAATTGGATGATAATACGCGGATACTTATTATAAGTGGGCCTAACGCAGGTGGTAAAACAGTTTCGATGAAAACATTGGGTCTAAATCAAGTGATGTTACAGAGTGGCTTATTGATTCCGGTACATCCAGATTCTCAAATGGGTATTTACAAACAATTATTTATACAATTAGGGGATACGCAAAATTTGGCATTTGAATTAAGTACTTATTCAAGTCATTTGATTCACATGAAACATTTTATTGAAAATGCGAATGGAAAAACCTTATTTTTTATTGATGAATTAGGAAGTGGTAGTGATCCACATTTGGGTGGTGCTTTCGCAGAAGTAATATTGGAAGAATTATCACATCGACATGCACAAGGAATTGTGACTACGCATTATTTGAACTTAAAAGTGATGGCCAATCATAATAAGGGAATAGTGAATGGTGCGATGCAATTTGATGAAGTTAAGTTGGAACCTTTGTATCAACTAGTGATTGGTAAGCCAGGAAGTTCTTACACTTTTGCCATTGCAGAAAGAATTGGCTTACCTAAGAATTTAATAAATCGTGCGAGGAAATTGGTGGATAGTCATCACTTTGAATTAGATAAATTATTGAATAGTACGGAACAGGATTTACAATTAATTCAAAAGGAAAGACGTGATTTAATTAAGAAATTAAAAGAGGTGGATGTTTTACAGGCGGAACTAAGTAAAACACTGAATAAGGAAAAACATTTACAACAAATTACCTTATTAAAGGAGCAAAATAGGGTAGCTGAGGAAAAGTTCACTTACCTAAAGGAGATGGAGCGAAAACTAAAGCAAATAGCGTTGGATTGGAAAAAGGCAGAAAAGAAAGATGAGGTAGTTAAAAATTTATATAATTTATTGTTTAAGAAAAATGATAAAATAGTCATTAATAAATTGGCCAAGAAGGTAGATAAGAATTACAAGGAACTTTCAAAACCCATTGTAGTGGGTGCTACGGTGAAGATGAAAAATAATTACCAAGTGGGTGAGGTATTGGATATTAAAGGAAAAAGGGCCATTGTAAAAATAGGACAACTTCCAATGAATATTGATTTGGTTGACTTGGTGGTAGTGGAGAAGATAATAGCAACTTCTTAACCTTATTTTGATGTACATTATTACATATTATAAAATAAAAATATATTTGTATAATTCCACAATAATTCCATGAATTGTTTACCTTAGTGTTTCATTACAATTGATTTGATTTATGAGAAAATTTGTTACCTATTTAGGATTGATTATAGTTGTTTTATTTACAGCTTGTAATAAATCTGTGGTGTATGAGTTGGATTATGCATATAATAAACGTCTTATTACTAGTGAAGTAAGGGATAAGTTTGTTGGAAATTGGTCAAGAAGCATCACTTTACAAATGCCTGATTTTGTATTCAATGCAAAAGATTCAATTAATCCAGGAGTCATAAGATTCGCTGATACGATTATAATTAGAACGATTAAGGATCCTAATGATAAAAATGGTTTGGCTTATTTGGATTCATTGAATATTATTTATCCAAAGTCACCAGGGAATATGGGTGATTTAGATAGTGCGCATGTTCACATTTCAGATACATTAACTTATACTTATGCGCCATTATTGATTAACGTAAATTATAATCCATACGATTCCACCATAAAGAATGCGGTATTAGAATTTGAAGGACAAGGAAAAAGAAATGCAAAATTCAATACAGGTTTAATTTTGGAGTCAGGGAATTTAACGATTAAAAATAAAGCATCTATTTATATTGGTTTCTGGAATAGCTATTTAACAAGATTCTAGAAAGCTTCATCTTATTATTTTATAAATAACGTGCAATTCATTGTGCGTTATTTTTTTTATAAAACTTTACATTATGAGTACGAAACAAGTTGAAATGGTTTTAGCGCCTAAGCAACCCCATTTTGTCGGAGATGGATTTAGGGTACATAATTTTATTCCAAGTGGTTATGGTTTAACCATGGAAAGAATGGATCCTTTTATCATGTTAGATTATGCTTCTCGATACCATTTCCCACCTACTGGAAAACCAAAAGGAGTAGGTGTGCATCCGCATCGTGGATTTGAAACAGTCACCATTGCTTATAAAGGAAGTGTAGCGCATCATGATAGTGCAGGTGGTGGTGGTGAAATTAAGGAAGGAGATGTACAATGGATGACAGCTGCAAGTGGTGTTTTACATAAAGAATATCATGCAGAAAGTTTTTGTGCTACCGGTGGCGATTTCCAAATGGTGCAGTTGTGGGTGAACCTGCCTGCAAAAGATAAAATGAGTATCCCAAAATACCAAGCGATTGAGAATAGTCATATTCCAAAAATAAAAGTAGACGGAGGTATTGTTGAAGTGATTGCAGGTTCCTATCAAAATCAACAAGGAGCGGCAAGTACTTTCACACCTGTAAATATGTTGAATGCGAAATTAGCTTCAGGCGGTAGCGCAACATTTAGTTTTCCTTCCAATCATAATACATGTATTTTGGTGATTGAAGGGGAAGTAATTTTAAATGATACCGAAGATGTTCCATTAGATCATTTGGCTTTATTTAAAAATGAGGGTGAATCATTTACTATTAAAGCAACGCAACAAAGTATTGTTTTAATTTTAAGTGGAGAACCTATCAATGAACCCATTGCGGCACATGGTCCATTTGTAATGAATACCCGTGAACAAATTATGGAAGCTTTCCAGGATTACGAGTTGGGAAAGTTTGGGGAGTTGGCCGATTAGTACATCATCAGGATTACCTCCCGTTGGTCGGTGATCTGTTTTATAATTAATTTTCAATTAATCCCCCAAATGGATTGCTGTAGCTTTGCTCCGGCAGCCCATCTAAAATTTTACAAATTTTCACCCACCAGGATTACCTCCCGTTGGTCGGTGATCCTGGTGGGGGCGAGAATGACAAAAAAGGGGAAGCCTGTGGGTTTCATGCCCAAAACAAAATGGCATTTAAATCCTTCGGATTTTACCTTGGATAATAAATTCATTTTCGACTTCAAATCAAGATTTGAGTCTCATCTTCTTTATTATCCAAGGATCACTGCGTGAAAATGCGCAATATGGGCATTAAAAAAGGGGCTTTTAGCCCCTTTTTTGTCATTCTGCGGAGAGTTAGGGATTCGAACCCCAGGACCTGTTACAGTCAACAGTTTTCAAGACTGCCGCAATCGACCGCTCTGCCAACTCTCCGCGGCAAATGTAGGAAGGGAAACCGAATTTTGCAAAAATACTTGCAATTTATATGGTTAAACAATTGGTCTAATTTATTGACTACCATGTATCTTTACAAAAATGGCCTAAGTGAAAGAATTATCTTCTTTAAATGTGTTTTTTTGGAAATATCGGGTTCGATTCTTCATTGGAATTGTATTTGTCATTGCAACTAACTATTTAGCGGTATTGGCGCCTCAAATCACAGGTTATGTAGTTGGCTTGGTTCAAGCAAAATTACCAGGTGCTAAGATCCTTTCCCCAATTCATAATGAAATGGTCACGATTGGTATCGATCAAATTAGTGCGCATTATAATTTTACATTTGCGAGTTTGGTCACTTTTTGTAGCCTTACTATTTTGATTTTGGCCATCATCAGAGGGGTGTTTATGTTTTTTATGCGCCAAACTATAATTGTGATGAGCAGGCATATTGAGTTTGATCAAAAAAACCAAGTGTACGAACACTATCAAAAATTAGATACTGAATTTTATAAAACACATAGCACGGGTGATTTAATGAGTCGCATCACGGAAGATGTTAGTAGGGTGCGTATGTATACCGGCCCTTCTTTAATGTATTTAATTAACCTAGTTTCATTAATCGGTTTTTGCTTGTACAATATGTTTAGCAAGGATGTACTACTTAGTTTATATGTTTTAGCACCGCTTCCAATATTAGCCATTACTATTTATTATGTGAATAGCATCATTAATAAAAAGAGTGAACAAATTCAAGGACAACTTTCTGATTTAACCACCAATGCACAAGAATCTTATTCTGGAATAAGAGTAATAAAATCATTTGTGCAAGAAAATGCAATGTTGGGTTTCTTTAAAAAAAATAGTGAATTGTATCGTGAAAATGCAGTCAGCTTAGCTAAAGTTGAAGCTTTTTATGCACCAACGATGGCTTTAATGATTGGCTTAAGTACATTAATTACTATATACTTGGGTGGATTGCAAGCCCTTCATGATCCTTCCAAAGTGGCTACAGTCATTGAGTTTGTGATTTATATCAATATGCTTACTTTCCCCGTGAGTGCGATTGGTTGGACGGCAAGTATGATTCAAAGAGCAGCTGCATCACAAAAAAGATTGAATGAATTTTTATCTATCCAACCTAATATTACTAATCCAACTTCACCTGTCATAACACCATTAAAAGGTGATATTGATTTTAAGGATGTTTCATTGGTTTTCCCGCATTCTGAAATTAAAGCATTGTCTGATTTTAATTTAACTATTAAATCGGGTCAAAAAGTTTTAATATTAGGAAAGACTGGTGCTGGGAAAACTACCATTGCGCAACTATTAACCAGGATGTATGAAACCTCCACAGGTCAAATTTTAATGGATGGGGTAGATGTAAATCAATATCAGGTACAGCATTTAAGAAATGCTATTGGCTATGTGCAACAGGATGTTTTTTTATTCAGTGATACGATACAAAATAATATTCAGTTTGGATTAAAAGAAAAAGTGGCCTATGATGATTTAACACATGCAGCTAAAACGGCTCATGTATTAAATGAAATTAATAATTTGCCCAAACAATTTGATACTTTAGTAGGAGAACGTGGTACCACTTTAAGTGGCGGTCAAAAACAAAGAGTCGCCATAGCAAGGGCATTAATTAAAAATCCATCCATTTTAATTTTAGATGATTGTTTAAGTGCAGTAGATGCAAATACCGAAAGAACCATTTTAGGTAATCTTGATTATTATATAAAAGATAAAACGACCCTTTTTATTACGCACCGTATTTTCTACAATTTCAATTTCGACCTCATCATCTATCTACAGGAGGGTAAAATTGCCGAGCAGGGCACTCATGATAGTTTGTTAGCTAAAAATGGCCTTTATGCTGAATTATATAGGGCCCAACAGTCTTTAGACAATAATTAAACTGGTCAAATGTCCAAGAAGACTGATTTTCTACCTTGGATGGAATAGGGACATTTTTTTTGATTTTCAGTAACATTTTTATATTTTTAGTTATAATTCAATGTAACTATGGAGCAAGAGAACTTCGACAACAGTAATGAGCGGCCAATTGAAAGTGTCTATAGTACGCGTATTCGTGCTGGAAAAAGACGCACTTATTTTTTTGACGTCAGATCTACCCGTTCAAATGATTATTTCTTAACCATCACGGAGAGTCGTAAACGCTTTGATAATAATGGGTATGATCGCCATAAAATTTTCATTTACAAGGAAGATTTCAATAAGTTTATTAAGGCTGTAACAGAAGCCATGGACTTTGTTAAGACAGAATTAATGCCTGATTTTGATTTTGATGCGTTTAACCATGAAGAAGATCCGAATGCGCCAGACCAAGGTGTAAGATATACCGCACCACCAGAAGTTTCAGAAAATTCAGCACCTGCTAAAACACCTGCGCCTCCAGTAGAAGAAGCTATTCCTACTGCTCCTGAAGTTGAAATTGATCCAGCTTCCATAACAGAAAAAAAGCCATTAGAAGCAAGAGATACTCCTGCAAGTCAGGGCGATAATATGAGTCAAGAAGAGGTTGAGAAATGGTAATCTGCTATTATTTTTGTAAAGCGATTATAAGTTTTTAATCATCCAAATATCACATCCATCATGTCCACTATTCCCAAGTGCATGATGGATTTTTTTAAATCCTACATTCTCATAAATACTGACTGCTTTGGAAAGTTCAGGCATGGATTCTAAATATACTTGCTCATAGCCATTATTCTTGGCCCATTGCATTGATTTTAATAAAAGTTGTTTTCCTAAGCCAATACCTCTTGCCTCCTTGTGTAAATAGAGTTTTACTAATTCACATGTTTTTTCTGGCAGTCCTTCTGTAGGGAAGATGCCTGCACCACCCACCAGCGTACCTTTTAATTCTGCTATGAAATAAATGGCGCCGGGTATTTGAAATAATTCAAATAAATGATCCGTAGTTGGATCGTAATAAACAGTCCCTGGTTTATTTGCACCAAATTCAGTTAAAGCTGTTCGGATTACTTTAGCTATTGCTTCATTGTCATGGAGGGCAATCGTACGTATAATTAAATCAGGAGAAATTAAGCTTGTGTTTTCCAATTTTTATATTGATTGATTAAACCATTCGTGGAACTATCGTGATTGTCCACATTTTTATTGTCAGACAATTCCGGTAATATTTTATTAGCCAATTGTTTTCCTAATTCAACGCCCCATTGGTCATAACTAAAAATATTCCAAATAACCCCTTGCGTAAATATTTTATGTTCATAAGTAGCAATTAAAAAACCTAAGGTTTCTGGGGTAATTTTTTTCACTAAAAAAGAATTCGTTGGTTTGTTACCTGCGAAAACTTTAAAAGGCGCTAATGTCTCAATTTCCTTTGTTGTTTTTTTACTTTGTTTTAATTCAGCAACTACTTCTGCATTTGTTTTTCCATTTAATAATGCTTCTGTTTGTGCAAAATAATTACTTAGTAATTTATCATGATGATCACCGATAGGATTGTGGCTAATGGCTGGTGCAATAAAGTCACAAGGAATAACTAATGTGCCTTGGTGTATTAATTGATAAAATGCATGCTGTCCATTGGTGCCTGGTTCTCCCCAAATCACTGGGCCTGTGGTATAGTTGACTGCCGTTCCATTACGATCAACAAACTTGCCATTACTTTCCATATTCCCTTGTTGAAAATAGGCAGCAAATCGATGCATGTATTGGTCATAAGGAAGGATAGCTTCACTTTGTGAACCAAAAAAGTTGGTATACCATATTCCCAATAATGCCATAATCACTGGCATGTTTTTTTCAATCGCTTCGTTTTTAAAATGAAGATCAGCCTGATGTGCGCCTTTTAATAATTTTTCAAAGTTTTCGTATCCAATAGTCAATGCAATAGATAGTCCAATGGCACTCCATAAAGAATATCTTCCGCCCACCCAATCCCAAAACTCAAACATATTTTTACTACTAATGCCAAAAGCATTTACTGCTTTTTCATTGGTAGACAAGGCCACAAAATGGGTAGCAATGTGGTGTTTTTCATCTATGGCTTTTTCTAAGAACCAAGCACGTGCAGTGTGCGCATTGGTCATGGTTTCCTGGGTCGTAAAAGTTTTTGAAGCAATTAAGAACAAAGTTTCTTCCGCTTTTACCTTTTTTAAGGTCTCTGCGATATGTGTGCCATCCACATTACTTACAAAATATATTTGTATCCCATCCACCCAATATGGTTTCAGCGCTTCAGTGACCATCACTGGGCCTAAGTCACTGCCACCAATACCTATATTTACAATCGTGGTAATTTTTTTTCCTGTATAACCTTTGTGTGTGCCATCATGAATGTTGTCACAAAATGTTTTCATTTGTTTTTGTACGCGTAATATTTCAGGCATCACATCCTGCTCATCCACCATTACAGGAAACCCGCTAAAATTTCTTAAGGCGGTATGTAAAACCGCTCTTTGTTCGGTTTCATTAATTGCCTTTCCCTCAAATTGCGCTGCAATTGCTTTGGGCAATCCACATTCATTCGCTAATTGAAATAATAACTGCAATGTTTTATCAGTGACAATATTCTTTGAGTAATCAAATAATATATCTGCAGTGGTAATGGAATACTGATTAAATCGGGTAGGATCAGAAGCAAACAAATCTTTCATTTGCTTACGGTTCATTTCTTCTTCAAAATGCTTTTTTAATACAAACCAGGCCTGTGTCGATGTTGGGTTAATTCTTTCTAACATAATCTTTTCTATTTCACAAATTTTTTTCTCTAATGGTCAACTTTTTATTAATCCGTTTTAACTATAATTTTTCAATAGTATCTATTGTGGTTGCTAACATTTCATCGGTGATATCCAAATGCAATACAAATCGAACAAGGGCAGGGGTCATTGCAATCACTAAAATATGATGCTCCTTTAAAAGCGAAGCCAATTGTGTTGCATTATATTTACCTTCAATTTTTGCAATAACAATATTTGTTTCCACTTCAAAAACCTCTTAACAAATTCTTTTTTTACTAATGCCTCTTTAATGAGCAATGCTTTTTGATGATCCAATTTTAATCGATCCACATGATGATCCAATGCATAAATACCCGCAGCTGCTAATGATCCTGCTTGACGCATACCGCCACCAAATACTTTTCGCCATCTTCTTGCTTTTTTTATAAAGGCCGCATCTCCAACCAATACACTTCCAACGGGTGCGCCCAATCCTTTACTCAAACAAATGGAGATGGAATCAAATACTTTGCCGTATTGTTTTGAATCTTCCTTTTTATGTACAATGGCATTAAAAATTCTAGCACCATCCAAGTGTAATCCCAAATGATGCGTTTTTGCAATTTTTTGTATTTCTTCGAATTCCTTAAAATCATAACAAGCACCTCCGCCGCGGTTGCAGGTATTTTCCAAGCTAATTAATCTTGAAATGGGTTTGTGTACATCCTCCGGATGGATGGCGGCTAAAATCTGGCTTGCTGTAATTCGACCTCGGTTTCCTTGTAATAATTTAACAGAACAGCCTGAATTGGAAGCAATACCGCCACCTTCATATTGGTACACATGGGATAATTCCTCACAAATCACCTCATCCCCAGCTTGGGTATGCGTTTTAATCGCCAATTGATTGGTCATGGTGCCACTTGG
>RFZW01000160.1 GCA_009920495.1 Chitinophagia bacterium | reverse complement strand
CCTAGTGACTTAATAATACCTCTTAATAAATAGTTATTATCAAAACTCATAACATACTTTCTTGCTCTATCAGTTTCAGGAACAAGCATCTTTTTGTCAACCAATTTTTTTATTTGTCTAGATATTTCAGAACTAGCTTTCCCTTCAAATAAATCCTTCAAATCTGAAGACTGTATTACCTTTTTCTCAATTACTTTTCTTAATATTTTTCCCTCTAAATCGGTTATATACTTTCTCTCGAGTGAATGCGTGATTGTAGGTAAAAGTATTTTATTTTTCAAGAAAGCATAATCAGTTAACTTATCAATCTTTTCTATTTCTTCTTTTAATCCTCTAAGTACATATTCAGACCACTTCAAAATACCTTCATCTGTTCCATTATCAGCCTCTGATAGCATTTCATAGTAATTATTTCTATTAGAACAAAATACTGCCGTTGGATTAATAATTCTACCTATATCGAAATTGAACCCTGTTTTTACTAACATCGCATAAGTAAACAATCTTACTGTTCTCCCATTCCCGTTACCAAAAGGGTGTATCCATACAAATCTATGATGTGCAATTGCAGCTTTTAACAAGTCGTATTTTGGCGCATCTTCAAAATTAATAAAATCAAGTAATTCAATCATATAATCTTCAACCTTCATCCAATTTGGTGGAATATGTTTCGATTTAGATATTTTTAAATCAACCTTCCTATATTCTCCAGGTGTTCTATCTCCTTCACCATCTGGAGGAGGAAGTAAATCTTTAACAATTATTTTATGCATTTCACTTAAAAATGCTCTATCAATTTTATGAGACTTTATATTTTTTTCAATAAAACTCATTGCATTTTCTAGATTTTTAATTTCGTTGATGCCAATAGGATTTTTAACTTCATTAACATTAGGTGAAATTTTAGTCTCAAAATATTCTGCGATAGTGGTATTATTACCTTCAATTCTTGCAGAACCAATGCTTTCTAGTGTATGAAATAGATGTTTTAATTGAAAAAAGATCTTTACCGGCGTTGAACCACCCAAAGGCTTCTTTCTTAAATAATCTAATTCTATTATCAAGTCTGTTAGATTAGATTTAAAATTTGGCTCAACTAATGTTAAGTCATAATGTTTGAATTGATCTTGTGACATTTATAATTTTTGAATTGAACAATTAAAGATACAATTTTTATTAATTAACAAATTATAATTATAAATCATTGTATATCAGCATGTTAACACATATATGATACTGCGACTAATTAACATATTAAATTAAACTATTTAACAAATGTAGAATTGGATATTTCAAATTGAATGGATTGTATTTGTAACTTATTTTCTTTCAATTCGTTATAATCAATAACATACTACACTAGTTTGCACTATAAATTAAATCATTACTCAATTTTATGAAGTTTTTACCCCTCATTATAGCAGGAATAATAATATCTCAAAAGATGAATGCTCAAGAAGTTACAAAAAATGCAGAAAAAGTTGTAGCCGATAGTACTGCCGCAAAAAAAGGATTAATGAACCCAGACAGTGTACACCAATTAAAAGAAGTGCTAGTCAGTAGCAAAAAACCTTTATACGAAGTAAAGATTGACAAAACAGTAATAAATGTAGACGCATCTCCCTCCAATGCAGGATCCAATGTTATTGAGGTTTTAGAAAAAGCACCTGGAGTGAGCGTTGATAAGGATGGCAATATATCATTGAAAAATAAACAATCGGTATTAGTCATGATCGATGGCCGACCTACTTATTTAACTCCTACTGATTTATACAATTATTTAAAATCAACTCCTTCCACATCGATTGATCAAATTGAATTAATGACCAATCCACCTGCCAAATTTGATGCTTCAGGAAATGCAGGTGTGATAAATATTAAAACCAAGAAAAATAAAACCATGGGGTTTAATGGTACCTATAATGGGAGTATAGGCAAAGGTGAGTATTACAGAAATAATAATAGCTTAAACCTGAATTACAGAAAAAACAAATTGAATGTATTTACCAATTTAGGTCATTCCAACTGGGAAGGTTTTAATGATTTAAATATTAGTAGGAAATATTTTGATGGAAATAATAAATTACAAGCAATATTTGATCAAAATTCATATTCTAAAAATGAAAATAATAATTATCTAAATGGAAAATTGGGATTTGATTACGCCATGAGTAATAAAACAAATATAGGTGCTGTATTCAATGGATTCAATAACCCCGACAAAACAAAAAATTCAAATATTAGTTTTTTAAAAAACTCATTTAACATAGTAGACTCTATTGTTAAATCTGTGAATGACATGTCAGATACCTGGAAAAATATATCAAGCAACTTCTATATACAACACAAATTTGATAGCCTAGGAAAGGAAATTAGTATTGATATAGATGCTAGTAAGTTTAATTCTAATGGATACAGTAATTTAGACAATCAAATGTATAATGCAGATAATAGCTTTAGATCAAAGAATATTCTAATAGGCAGATTCCCTATTGATATTAAAATTCTATCTATAAAATCAGATTATACGCATCCGCTAAAAAATAAAGCTAAACTAGAATTGGGAGCTAAGTCAAGCTATGTTGAAACTTCAAATGAAGCCAATTTTTTTAACCTATTTAATACAATAGAGATTCCAGATTATAAAAAAACAAACTCTTTTAATTATCAAGAAAATATAAATGCAGGATATATTAATTATAGTAAAGAAGTAAATAAATGGGGTATTCAATTAGGACTAAGGGCTGAAAATACGAATGCATCAGGTCATCAAATGGGAAATTCACAGCGAGCTGATTCGAGTTTTACAAGAAGTTATTTGAACTTATTCCCAACTACATATATTACCTATACAGCTAATGAAAAAAATCAATACACAATAAATTTTGGTAGACGTATTGATCGTCCTGCCTATAGTGATTTGAATCCATTTCTCTTTTATGTAGATAACTATACCTATAACAAGGGGAACCCATTTTTAGAGCCACAACTTACCAATAATTTTGAATTAGGACACACTTACAATCAGTTTATTACCACCACTTTAAATTATAGTGTTACAGAAAAAATATTTCAAGAATCGATGATACAGGATGGTTATGCTACCATAGTTCAAACAAATAATATCGGAAGGAAAACAAATTATGGAGCATCGACAAGTGTTCAGTGGGAAACAAAATATAATTACACTGGAAATATATTTTTAGCCTATACACATGATAATTATAAAGGAAATGTGGGAGGTGACAAACTTGATCTTTCTGCTGATATGTATTTAATTAACATGAGCAATCAAATTAAATTTGGTAAAGGTTGGAATGCAGAACTAAGTGGTTGGTATAGGACTAAGGGGATTGAGGGACAACTAGTCATCAACCCATTAAGTCAAGTAAATTTTGCTATACAAAAACAGGTACTTAATAAAAAGGGTACGCTTAAATTAGGAGCAAGAGATATTTTCCTAACCAACTTTCCTTCCGGTGTTATTAAGTTCAGTAAAACAGAAGCTAATTTTAGTAATAAGAGGGATTCAAGAATTGTAAGTCTAAGTTTTACTTATCGCTTTGGGAAAAACTTTAAACCAGTTATTAAAAAGGGTTCTGGAGCTGACGAGGAAAAAGCTAGAGTTAAAGTAAGTGGTAATTAATAATTAATTGAATA
>RFZW01000159.1 GCA_009920495.1 Chitinophagia bacterium | reverse complement strand
TATATTTATACAAAAATAAGGGGAAATATAGGATTTGACTCATTGGAAACTAATATTAACTATTTTTGTACACTATGCAGGTAATTGAACATTTAGCAAAAGCAAAAGACACTCTAGTATCCTTTGAAGTATTACCCCCTTTAAAAGGAAAAACCATCGCTTATATTTATGAGCACTTAGATCCACTGATGGAGTTTAAGCCTTCTTGGATTAATGTGACCTATCATCGCAGCGAAACGATTATTCGCACCAACGCAGCTGGCGTGGAGGAAAAAGTAGATGTACGTAAACGCCCCGGTACGGTTGGTATTTGTGCGGCCATTATGAATCATTATAATGTAGATGCAGTGCCGCATATTATTTGTGGGGGTTTTTCCAAAAGAGAAACGGAAGATGCGTTAATTGATTTACAATTTTTAGGCATTGATAATGTATTGGTATTAAGAGGAGACGCAGAGAAAGGACAAAAAACTTTTGTGCCAGAACACAATGGCAATAAGCAAGCCATTGAATTATTAAAACAAGTGGTTGGATTAAATAATGGTATCTATTTGGATAAGGATATTATTAATGGCAGTAAGAGTAATTTTTGTATGGGTGTTTCGGGCTATCCTGAAAAACATTTTGAAGCGCCAAGTATGGAGTTTGATTTACAAAAAGCCAAAGAGAAAGTAGATGCAGGTGCGCAATATATTATGACACAAATGTTTTTTGACAACAAAAAATATTTCGAATATGTGGATGCTTGCAGAAGCATAGGTATTACTGTTCCCATCATACCCGGCTTAAAACCCATCACCAATAAAAAGCAGTTGACTATTTTACCTAATATTTTTTATGTAGATATACCTACTGATTTATCTACTGCAATGTTGGCTGCCACTACTGATGAGGCTTGTGAGCAGGTAGGAACTGAATGGTTGATACAACAAAGTAAGGAGTTAAAAGCCGCTGGCGTACCGGTATTACACTACTACACTTTAGGAAAACCAAAAGTGGTGAAAGATGTAGTTGCCGCTGTATTTTAGTAATACAGTTAAATACAAATAATTCAAAGCGCCTAAATTAAGGCGCTTTTTTATTGGCGGTATTGACCAAAAAATCATTGAACTGTTCAATACTTAAATTTTTGGCGATAATTTTTTTATTCGCATCGAGTAAATAAAAGGTAGGTGTTTTAAATACATCGTATAACTGACGAATGGTGGTAGGTTTGCCTTGTTGAATTTCTTTATTTAAATCAGCTTCTGTTTGGTAAGCATGCATCCAGCCGGCTAATTTATTTTCTTTGATAAATGTTTTCCATGCAGTCAATTCTTTAAAATTAATATTGACTGAAAGTACTTTTACATTTAGCTTGCTCCAAATCGCTTTATAAAAAGAATCTACTCTTGGAATTTCCACCTTACAATGACTACAAGTGGGATCCCAAAATGCGACAAAAGTATAAGGGGAAACGATATCGTATAAAGATATTTTTTTATCATTTATATCATTGATAACTAATGGTGGCGCGGCTAATCCAAGCTGGTTGGCCATCATGCTGTAGGCGCGTTCAGTGATGGATTTTTTAGAAGCTTCGTTAAGTAATGTGGTGTCCCCTTTGGCAAAAAAGTTTTGATAAATATGTAGGAACACTTTGTCCTGCCCCATGAACTCAGGGGTGATATATTTATTGGTAAATTTAAAAAGTAAAAATGGATAAATTTCATTACCCGTTTTTGCAACGGTTAACATGTATTGTACTTCCTCAATAATTGAGTCTGGTTCACGTGAAACATAATTTTTAAAATACTCATCCAGCTTAGCTTCAAAAAAAGGCGTTCTTACCAAGCGGTTATCATTGAACACCACATTATCCCAAAAGTGATTTTTTACAAAATAAAAAGGATAGGTGGAATCCGCTTTGCCATTGACTATTGGAATCGCTGGCACCTCAGGGCGTTGCATTACATTTAATAAATATGCTGTCATTGAATTCGGCTGCCCCTTCATAATTGATTGGCGGTTATCGTTCAGCTCTTTTTTCTTGTCATTGTATTTATTGACCAGTGTTGTTGAATCACTTGCATTGGTTGCCGATTTGAAAGCTTTTTCAATCTCGCCTAATTGCGCACCAATTTCATTCATCGATTTCGAATAATTTTTAAATATGTCATTTTCTTTCGAGCCAATAATGGTAACATCAGTTAAATTAGTAGTGTCAGCAATAATTTTAAATTTTTGATTTTCATCCACCAAGAAATCAAATAAGATGGCATATTTGGGAGATACCACAAAATAGATCCCTGGGGTCAATTTTTTACTAGACTCAAAAACACCCTCACTTTTATCATTTAAAATGGCAGAATCGGCGAGTACGCGGGAGTTGCCATAGTTCGTACCAATATATATTTTGGTGTTTTGGTATGGTTTTAGGCTAATCTGTATGCTGTGGCCTTGTGCATTTACTGCTGGCTTATTAACAACAGCACTCGTGTTGCTTTTGGTAATTGGCTTTTTGGTTTGTGCAATGCAAAAACTTGGTAAAAACACAAATAATAGGATCGCTTTTTTAATACTCATTTTATTAAAGTCAGGTTATTTAAAAATTGCTGTAAAAATAAGCGATTATCAATAAAACTAATCACAATTAAAATTCAGTTTTACCCTTATTTTAATCCATGGGTATTACCTTGTAAAGTAATTTTTGTGGAAGGTGCAGTACCGGGTGATGTGGTGGATGTGCAACTCCAAAAAAATAAAGCCGATTGGGGTGAGGGGTTTGTTAAAAAATTTCATACCTATTCTGACATTAGAGTAAAACCCTTTTGTACGCATTTTGGTGTATGCGGTGGATGTCAATGGCAGATGTTGCCCTATGAACAGCAGTTGGTGTACAAACACAAGCAAGTATTTGATAATTTAACGCGTATCGCTAAAATACCTTTACCATTTGTCCCACCCATTTTGGGGGCCAAGGAAACGCAGGGGTATCGGAATAAAGTTGAATATACATTTGCGACTGAAAAGTTTATACCTTTTGAGGAGTTCAAAGCAATGAAGGCAGCGGGGCTTGAACCTACCAAATCCATTGGTGCAGGTGGTTTTCATGCAAGAGGTTTTTTTGAAAAAGTGGTGGAGATCGATACCTGTTACTTGGTTGGCTGCGTAATATGTTTATACGCAATACCACCAAAGGGGAGTGGATGGTGAATGTCATTTTAGGTTATGATGGAGGCGAAAAAAGAGAAGCCTTACTTAATTTGTTCTTGAAAAAATTCCCTCAAATCACCACACTATTATATACCATCAACGAAAAGCGAAATGATAGTATGCAGGATTTGGTACCGCAAGTGTATTTTGGTACTGGCTATATCACAGAAGTTTTAGAAAATTTTGATTTTAAAATAAGCCCTAAATCATTTTTTCAAACCAATTCAAAACAAGCAGAAAGCTTATACCAAGTAACGCGCAGCTTTGCTGAGCTTACTGGTAATGAAGTGGTGTATGATTTATATTGCGGCACAGGTAGTATTGGTATTTTTTGCAGCAAAGAAGCTAAAAAAATAATTGGGGTCGAAGTAGTCGCCGATGCGATTGAAGATGCGAAAGAAAATGCACGCATCAACAATTTAGCACATACTGCTTTTTTTGCTGGAGATGTCATTGACATTTGTGATGATGCATTTTTTGATACCCATGGCAAACCAGATGTGAT
>RFZW01000158.1 GCA_009920495.1 Chitinophagia bacterium | reverse complement strand
TTAACGTTTAAATTTTTAAGATCACAATGATAACAAAAGCAACATTTAAGCATTTTTTTCGCAGTTTAACCCTGGTTCTATTATTTGCTGTCACGGCACAAACCGTTAATGCACAAGGCTTTTTAGCCCAAAAGGACTTAAGCCAATTTAAAGTGGAAATGTTATCCGAAGCGGATATTAGCAAAATAAAGGAACGCTTACAAAGTTCGGAATTAAGCATTGACCAAATTAAAACTCAGACATCTGCCAAAGGCTTACCCGCAGCTGAGTTTGAAAAATTACGTACTAGGTTAAGTGCCACTAATAATACCGTAAACAATATTGGAAATAAACTAGATAATTTTAGTAATAACCGTACCATGCAAACCGGAAGTGATTCGGTGAGTAAAACTAATATTGAACAAAGCAACCCCATATTCGGATCTGAACTATTCCAAAATGCTGGTTCACTAACCTCTAATGCAAATATTGCTACTCCCTTAAATTACGAAGTAGGCCCTAATGATATATTAAAACTGGTTTTATACGGAATTCAGGAATTTGCGACTGAACTAAGAGTGAGCTACGAAGGCAGCGTAACCGTTCAAAATGTAGGTGTAATACGAGTAGCAGGCTTAACCATTGAAGCAGCCACTGACAAAATACGCCAACAAATGGCGCGCACCGCTTATGTAAGTTTACGTACAGGGGAATCTAAATTATCAGTGACTTTATCTAATATTCGTACTATACATGTGACTATTATTGGTGCAAAAAAACCAGGCACTTATGACTTAAGCTCCTTAAGTACGGTGTTTAGTGCATTGTCATTAGCAGGTGGTCCTTCCCCAATAGGTAGTTACCGTAATATTGAATTGGTGCGCAACAACAAAGTAATACGCAAAGTAGATTTATATCATTTCATACTTAACGGGGATCAAACGGATAATATCGGTTTAAAGGACAATGATGTAATTCGTATACCAGCTTATGAAAACCGCGTTGAATTGAACGGTCAAGTAAAACGTCCTGGTATATTTGAATTAACGGGCAAGGAAAATTTTCAAAACATTTTGGCATTTGCGGGTGGCTTTGATGAAGCAGCGTATACCAGTAATGTAAAAGTGATTCAAAAAAATGGTCGTGAATTATTAGTGAAGGATTTAGGGAAAGAAGAATTTGCCAGCTATGCTCCGCAAGGAGGTGATGTATATGTGGTGAGTAAAATATTAAATCGCTACCAAAACAGGGTAAAGTTAACTGGCGCAGTATACAGACCCGATACCTATCAGTTGGTAGAAGGGATGCGCGTTTCGGATTTAATAAAAAAAGCCGATGGATTAAAGGAAGATGCTTATACTGGAGGCGCACAATTATTTAGATTAAAGCCCAACTTGGTTAAAGAAATGGTGAATATTGATTTAACTAAAGCATTAGCAGGCGACAAAACTGAAAATATATTTTTACAAAGAGAGGATGAGTTGTATGTAAGTTCGATATTGGACTTGCGTGATAGTTTTAATGTAAAAATATTTGGGGAAGTGCATAACCCAGGAAAGTTTACTTATGCTGATAGCATGACAGTGAAGGATTTAATCACCCTAGCAGGTGGAAGTACATTTGCTGCCAATAAAAAAGTGGAAGTTGCAAGGTTATACAAACAACAAGACGGTAAAGTAAACAACACCGAAATTGCTACTTTGCTTACTACCGAATTAGATGCCAATTTAAATTTCACCCCAGGGAATAGCGATATTATCCTACAGCCTTATGATGTTGTTAGTATTGTAAAAAAAGTAGGCTTTGCTGAAAATCAAATTGTAACCATTGCTGGTCAAGTGCAATTTGCAGGAAAATATAGTTTAATATCTAGGGTGGAAAGAGTAAGTGATGTTTTAAAACGTGCAGGTGGATTAATTGGTGACGCCTATGCAAAAGGGGCATTTATCAAAAGAGAAAGTATAAAAGCAGATACGGTATCACAAGTGATGAAGGATAGCTTAAAGAAATTGGGCATTACCTATGAACTGCCTTCTAATGTTCAAAACATTGCTTTAGATATTGATCAAATTTTAAAAAATCCAGGCAGTTATTATGATTTGGTATTAAGTGATAAGGATGAAATTGTAATTCCTAAATTGGATAACAAAATAACTATTCGTGGCGGTGTATTGCGACCTATAACGATTACCTATCACGAAGGAATCACCTTGGGCGAATGTATTAGCGCAGCAGGTGGTATTACTGAAAACGCAAGGCGCAATAAAGCTTATGTAGTTTATTACAATGGAAGAGCAAAACGAACCAAAACATTTGGATTTTTTAGATTTAATCCACGCATTGAACCAGGATCGGAAGTGGTATTACCTGAAGGTGCAGTAAGGAAAGATGCAATGACAACAATATTGCAATATGTAACCATTATTGCACAAATAGGTACTTCGCTTGCTACCTTACAATTATTAGCAAAA
The DNA here is from genome assembly GCA_009920495.1 of Chitinophagia bacterium. Lineage (GTDB taxonomy): Bacteria > Bacteroidota > Bacteroidia > Chitinophagales > Chitinophagaceae > Sediminibacterium. The sequence continues at coordinate 1,254 of RFZW01000158.1, read as the reverse complement.
TAATTATCCCCCCAATAGTTTAATACAAAAAATTATGCTTGATCAAAATAATACACCCCAAATTGATAACGACGAAATATCGTTAAAGGAATTGGTGTTAAAAATAAAAGAGTGGTATCAGTTTCTATTAACCAAGTGGAAGTTAATAGTACTTGCTGGTATCATTGGTGGATTGATTGGATTTACTTATGCTTATAGGCAACCCACAACTTATAAGGCAGTGCTAACTTTTGCATTGGAGGAAGAAAAAAGTGGTGGCGGAGGATTAAGTGGTGCTTTAGGCCTTGCAAGTTCATTAGGAATTGACTTGGGCTCAAGTGCTGGAGGTGCTTTTTCGGGTGCCAATTTAATTGAGTTAATGAAAAGCCGAAAATTGGTTGAAAAAACATTGTTATCTCCCATAACCGTAAATGGTAAAAGCCAAAGCTTGGCTGATTATTATTTGGAATTTAATGAAGCAAAGAAAGGATGGGATGAAAAACCGCTTTTGAAGGGTTTACAATTTCCCGTAGATGCAGATAGGACAAAATTTAGTTTACAACAGGATAGTATTTTAAAAAATATTGCAACAGGCTTGGTGAAAGCCGATGTAGCTGTTAGTCAAAAAGATAAAAAAATTAGCATTATAAGTATCGAAGTAAATTCAACAAATGAATTATTTGCAAAAACCTTTTGTGAAACATTAGCCTTTGAAACTTCCGAATACTATGTGGAAATAAAAAGCAAAAAAGCAAGGATGAATGTTGAAATATTGCAACATCAAACCGATAGTATCCGTGCCGAACTAAATAGCGCTATCACAGGTGTTGCTACCGCAGCTGATAATGTATTTAATTTAAACATGGCTATGAATGTAAAGCGAAGCCCAGGTGCACGTAGGCAAGTAGATGTACAAGCCAATACTGCCATGCTTACTAGCCTAGTGACAAATTTAGAAATGTCAAAAATGGCACTTCGCAAGGAAACTCCTTTGATACAAGTGATTGATAAACCTATTTTTCCTTTGGAAAAAGAAAAAGTGGGCAAATTAAAATCATTGGTATTAGGTGGATTTTTAGCCGGCTTTTTAACCGTATTATATTTAGTATTTTCTAGTTTATATAAAAAATTGATCGCGTAATTAATTAGCTTATTTTTTAGGCTTTAAAAATAATTAATACAATCCCCCCGTTGTATGTTTCAAACAAAAACAAACGTTATGTTTAAAAATTTTAATATTGTCCCTAGGTGGATTATATTTTTATTAGACATTGG